>WAQR01000082.1 GCA_015520145.1 Candidatus Hydrothermarchaeota archaeon | reverse complement strand
CCGGTAGGAGGGTTGTGGGATCCATCCTGTACCCCCAGTGGGTCGGAAAGGATGACGGCGGGTTTGGTATGACTGTCGATGAGATTGCAGCAGGGTGTATCGCCTCTATCTTTCCATCAAGATATGAGCCGTTTTTATTGACAGGACTTGAAGCAGGGAAAGAGGGGACACCTGTTGTCATAAGCAGGACATGCGGGTTTAGTGATGCGGTTATGGAGTACAAGGCAAGGAGGGGCCTGGCAGGAGGTGTTGTATCAGTTGACAATATCAAACTCCCGTACCTGGAAGTGATTGCAGATTATGCGATGGGACTCGAATCGATTACGAATGCATACATAAGGGACAGGAGTAAATACAAGATGATGTGTCTGGAATCGTTCAATCTCGCATCCCACATGGGCTGGGAAGAACCTGTAAAGAGGTACTATGAGATACTTGCACATAGCTGAAACATGACTGAAACATGACTGAACAAACATGTCGTGCGCAGGGCAATTTTTATTATTTCAATCTCTTTTCAACAACCTTTCCGCCAGGAGTCTCTTCCGTGAATACAAGCCCTGAAAATTTGTAAATCTTTGTATCCTCGTCAAACCAGCAGTCTGCCATAAGCCCTGCTTTAATGCAGGTGTGGGAAAGGAAGTCCTCCTTGCTCCAGCCGGATTCAACCGGTACCTGCGGGAGGAGCAGCCCTCTATAAAACCCCTTTTCGACAATAAGTCCATCTCTTCCTATTTCGATATTGTCAGGATATTCTTTTGGGCTTTTTATTTTAATTAATACCGGCGGGGTCAAAATTGTGACTTCCACAATTATCTTCTCCATCTCGCCCTGAGTTACTGGAGGAAAGCGAGGATCCTTTACTGCTGCTGAAATAGCCATCTCTATTGTGCCATCGACCAGAGGGTAGCTGGGCTCGATATGCCCGATACATCCACGCAGATTTTTTTCAGGATATGTTTCAAGGGTTACAAATACCCCTGTCTTTTCTTTCAGCTTCCCGGATACCTCAGGTACCGGGATGACCGTGCCTTCAAAAAGATAGGTTTCAATCGTTCTCCTGGCAAGTTTAACGAGAAAGGTTCCATCTTCTATAGTGTACATTATAAGAATAAATCTGTCCACTTATGAATATAAAAATATCTATCTAAGAGGTTACCAGTTAAGGGGTTACCAGTCTTTTCTCACCCTGACATCGTCCTTTGTCGGTATGAATCCCTTGGTCCCTTTAATCTTGTATGGACAGTCTTTTCCCTGCACGCTGTCTCTTACAGCATTTTCTGGACAGACGCTCAGATTTATACCTCTGCATCCAAGATTTTTGAAGATTTCAGGATATATATTTACAACTTCTTCGTAAACCATCTTTGCAAGCTCTCTAATCTCCGGTGCCGCCCTCACACACAGGCGAAGCCCCAGAAAGTTGATAAGACTCCTGGCATTGGCTGTCCAGATATAATTTGTATGCGTGGCAAGAGGCAGGATATAACGGGTCGATTCCCTTGTCACCCCAATCTCCCTGAGATTAGCATACGCCTTTTTGATATATTCCATCGTATCGGTATAGACCTTCAGTGCCTCTTCGTTTTTTAAAAATTCTTTTGGCGTAAAGTAGCCGAATGCCTCTTCTTCTACATATCTTGTACTCCTGGCAGTATGGGACGCCATACGGTGTTCCAGAAGCTCTCTGCTAAGGGCAATGCTTATGTCCTCGAGGTCAAAAGTAAAAGAGATGTGTTCCAGTGCGCTGGAATAATCGTTATCCACGATCATCCTGACTATCTCGTCGTCAGGTATGGTATCCGGGACGCCACTCACTCTTGCAGAATGGGCAATCAGGTCTGTCCCGCCTTTTGTGTATTTTAGTAGTGTGACCTTCATTAAAGACCTCTGGGTAAAGTATGATAGTATGATACGGGTATGATATGGACGAAGGGATAGAGATAAAGGGCATATAAGGCATATATATTCAGACCCTTTGCATTTTCAAACATTATTGTAAGCTTACGGCACACACACGGCACAAAGTTGATGGTGGGCAGCCCGCAGCCATCTCTAACGGGCCTATCGGGAATCGAACCCGAACCTCATGGTCCGAAGCCATGAATTCTATCCGTTAGACTATAGGCCCTTATTTTATCCAATAGATAATTTTAACGTCTCCCTGTTTATTTTGGGGGGCATTAATTTTTGGAATCATAGTTGATGCTTTCGCTTTTATATATTTGGGGTCCAGATACATGTCCTCCATAGTTTATAACATAGTTTATAATTGAGTTACCTGTTCAGTCTGACCGTTTCGTTTTTCATCTATTTTTCAACATATTCAAAAACGTTTGCAAAATGTGCATGGGCGTAAATGATAACTGTTTATTTAGCAAGTGCCTATCAGTATATTAGGGTTACAATGCACATCAAAAAGAACGAAAAAAGGACAATAGCAGTTATTTTGGTTACTTTAGTTACGTTTATAGTCTCCTTGCCGTCTGCTGTCTGGTCTGTGAATTATACGATGTGGTTAGAGAATACAGGAAATCCTGTTTTTTCACCTGGAAAGGCATATTATCCAACAGTTATATATGATTCTAATAACTTCAATGACAGCGGGGGGATATACTCTGTAACGCCTTATTACAAAATCTGGTACTCCAAAAGCGGAGGTATTGCCTTTGCATATTCTGATGACGGGATCAACTGGGCGGATTATGGCGGGGTTTTAGGATTGAAAAATGGGGCCCACCATGCACATGTAATCTATGACGCAGGGGGATTTGG
>WAQR01000081.1 GCA_015520145.1 Candidatus Hydrothermarchaeota archaeon | reverse complement strand
TTCAATATCATCTCTTAAAACATTCACCATTAATAATACTACCACCCCACCCACAAACAGGACAGCCTACAACCTCACCCTCTCCCCCGGCTGGAACCTGATATCCATACCTGTTGTACCTGATAATACGAGCCTCCAATCAGTCCTGGCATCGATTGATGGCAACTATTCGGTGGTATACGCATGGACAGGCACTGGCTGGAAGATATCCACAGATAACCGCAGCCCGCTGGCAGAGATTTTGCCGGAATACGGGTACTGGATATACATGACAGCGCCGGATACCCTTGAATTAAACGGTACACCACCAGTCTCAACGACAATCAATGTGACCGCTGGCTGGAACCTTGTGGGATACCCGTCGCTTACTTCAGGTGATCTTACCACAGTACTGTCCTCGATAAACTATTCTGTCGTGTATGCATGGACAGGTACAGGCTGGAAGATATCCACAGATAACCGCAGCCCGCTGACCCAGATGGGTCCTGGATACGGGTACTGGATTGATGCCAACGGGACAGGGAGTTATGAAGTCGTGAATTAGCTATGTAGGACAGATGAGGTCTTAGGCCATAACGTAACAGTCTATTCGAATCTAAGTGACAACAGGACTTCAAATTATGAAATGGTTTAATGTTGCAGTGCCATGATAAGAATAAGAATCGACAACATCACGGTCTGTTTTCTACTGGACTGCATCCTTAGTTACGTACAATATAACCATTGTAGTTATATACCTATAAACTCGAGAGGATTAGCGGGAGTACGAGATATGAGACCTCCCTTGAAGTTGCAAAAAGGATAATGGAGATGACAGATTCCAGTGTCCTTGTTGTAACAGATGGTAAAGAGCCTGTTACTTATGCCGCAAGTCTGTCAGTTAAATTAAACGCCCCGCTGATATACATGGACTAGTATTCACCTGAAGATGTCTTTAAATTCATCGGTGAAAATGATTTCAGGATTGTGGTAAAGCTGTATAACGAGTAAGCAGGAGTAAGGGAGAACATCTGCTATGAACCTTATTTTGGAGCGATGAAGGGGTTCCTTTCATATATTTTGGCGAGGAGATAATTTATATTTATTCGTCCGGCCTGGGCACTGGATACGGGTACTGGATATATGCCAGCGAGACCTGGAGCTATGAGAAACATAATTTTCTTTCCATAAGAAAGACGAAAAAATCCATTGTTTTAAGAAAAGTTTTAAATAGGCATTATACCAAGTTTGGTTAGATGAACATCTCGATTATTGGAACAGGTTATGTGGGCCTTGTAACAGGAGCATGTTTTGCAAAACTTGGGCACAGTGTCATCTGCGTCGATATAGACGAGGCCAGAATAAACGATATCAACAAAGGTATTGCACCGATATATGAAGACAAACTGGATGACATCCTGAAAGAATGCACCAGAGAAGGAAGGCTGAAAGCGACTTCGGATATAAGAGATGCAGTAGAAAACACAGCAGTCTCATTTATCTCTGTCGGGACACCATCCGGTCTGCTGGGTTACATCGACCTGAAATATATCGATGAGGTGAGCAGGGATGTCGGAAATATCTTAAAAGACAAAAACGATTACCACGTGGTCGTGGTAAAGAGTACTGTAGTACCAGGTACAACCGAGCATTCTGTACTGCCGCTTCTGGAAAAAAACTCAGGGAAAAAGGCAGGAGACGATTTTGGCGTCTGTATGAACCCTGAATTCTTAAGGGAAGGTACTGCGGTAGATGACTTCATGAACCCTGACAGGATAATAATCGGAGGGATAGATAAGAGGTCTACAGACGTCATCTTTGACCTCTATAAAGATTTTAAATGCCCGATAATCAAAACAGACCCCAAAACAGCCGAGATGATTAAATATGCAACCAATTCGTTTCTTGTGACAAAGATCAGCTTTATCAACGAAATAGGGAATATCTGCAAACAGCTCGGCATCGACGTCTTTGAGGTTGCCAAAGGACTCGGGATGGATTCCAGGATATCGCCAAAATTTCTAAATGCCGGTATCGGATTTGGCGGGAGCTGTTTCCCGAAAGACGTTAATGCCCTTGTAGGTAAAGCGAAAGAGGTCTATTACAGGCCGATTGTCCTAAACGCTGCCCTGGAGCTTAACGAGACCCAGCCACTAAAGCTTGTCGAGCTGCTGGAGAGGAAGACAGGCTCTATCAAAAACGAGAACATAATAGTCCTCGGCCTGGCATTCAAGCCCGGCACTGATGATATGAGAGAAGCGCCTTCCATAAAGGTGATCCAGACATTGATAAAGAAAGGGGCGAACGTCTTTGTAACCGACCCAAAGGCAGTCGACGAGGCGAAAAAGCTCATGGGTAAGCATGAGAGATTGACCTACTGCAGGTCAGCAAGAGATGCTGTAAAGAACGGAAAGTATATACTTATTGTGACCGAATGGGACGAATTTAGAGATGAAGAACTGTATAAGGGAAAGGTTGTAATCGATGGACGGAGGATTGACGAGGCAAGAGCGGCTGATTACTATGAGGGGGTGTGCTGGTAGATGAAGGCAGTTATCCCTGCGGCGGGTTTTGGTACGAGGTTCCTCCCGGCAACAAAGGCGCAGCCGAAGGAGATGCTCCCTGTATATGATAAACCTACAATCCAGTACGTGGTTGAAGAGGCGGTGGCCTCGGGAATCGACGATATCCTGATAATCACAGGTAGAAACAAAAGGGCAATAGAAGACCATTTTGACAGGACGCTGGAACTCGAGTCAGCACTGAAAAATTCTGGCAAGGACCGTTATCTAAAGCAGATTGTCGATATCTCTGACCTGGCGAATATCTATTTTATCAGGCAAAAGGAGCAACGTGGGCTGGGCGATGCGATATTATGTGCAAAGAACTTTGTTGGTGGGGAGGCATTTGCTGTTCTACTTGGGGATACAATCACTATTGGCAGCCCACCATGCACAAAACAGCTGATGGATATCTATGACGATAGAAAAGGTACAGTAATAGCTGTGGAGAAGGTCGCACCTGAAAAGATTCCACATTATGGTATAATAAAAGGAAGGAAGACAGACAGTACTTACGAAATCGATGATCTGGTTGAAAAACCCTCGCCTGAAGAAGCGCCGTCTGACCTTGGGATAATCGGGAGATATGTCCTGACACCACAGATTTTCGACCACCTGGAATGTGTCTCACCAGGATTCGGGAACGAGATACAGCTTACTGATGCACTGAAATTATTGAGGGACGAACAGGCGATATTTGCCTATGAATTTAAAGGTAAAAGATATGATATCGGTACAAAACTCGACTGGCTCAAGAGTTCTCTTGAAATTGCACTTGGTAATGATGAAATCAAAGACGAGCTGACCGAATATTTGAAAAATTTACTGTGAAGGGGATAATTTCAAAAAGATGAAAGAGATGTGTTTAAGCCTTGGTGTTTCCATGTAACCAAGCAGATCATCACTGTTTTCATGGATTATTCTCGTGCCATCGATAATTGGCTTGACAGATAGGATTGTGTGTACCTGAAAAATTGACCGTGAGGCTCTGGCTCACCAGGCTCTTGACGTGAGCATGGCTACGGAATCGGAAGATTTGAGTAATATTTTTATACGATTGAATTGTTATTTACTTACATGGAACCCGTAATCGGTTCGGGGTCAATAGGAGTTTATCCCGGGATGGAAGATTTTAGAGATAATCATTTACAAATATATTCCCTTGACGTTAGAAATAATGGTGGGCTTTACACAAGACGGAGGTGTTTTTTTGCAGGTGAAGGTAATTTCAGCAGCAGGGAAGATTCCAGATCCTGATAAGGAGCTGGTTCAGAGGATTGAAAAGTTACCTGAAGATTCTGATATTGAAATGGTTTTCAGAGAGATCAGAAAATATCGTAAAGAAAAGGCAAAGAGGGGTCATTATCCTTCTAAAGAGCTTGAGGATGAAGATATCTATCGACTTACGATTTGAGGTGGGAGTCCTCGTTGTCTGAACTCTTTTTATCATACTTCGAAAATATTAACCATAGAATCTATGATGGAAAACTAAAGGTTGGAAGAGTGATAGAAGGGGCGTTGGATGAGAATTGGTATCTATGATATCTCTGAATCTTATCTTATCCCGCCTCCAAATCTTTCCTGTAAGACAGAGAAGAGCTATATTAAATGTAAGGATAAATATCATGTATATGGCTCTACTGTAGAGTGCGTACCTTACATTATGCCAAATCCAAATTTTGGTGTGTGTGCCCAGGCTTCTGCATGGATCGTACTTAAGATTCTGGATAACTTATCAAATGGGATAGTTAAATCTTGACTTTGCCACCAGTTGCCAAAAGATAGAGATATATTGGCGTCATGCCAACTATCTCCTATAAAATCAAACACATTTTCTTTAGGCGGAATAGCCTTGTTGGACAAGGTAGAAAAAGATTTTGGTTTGATCTCAGAAGTGTGTTTTAAGCGTCAGGGGTTAGAGGGGGAGCCTGGAGAAAGGAGTCTGTATCGAGCGATAGAGCACGTGGGCAGTACGCGGATAAAAACCTGGGTTTGCGGTGGTGAAAAGCTGTTTGGCGAATCGGGTTGGGGCAAAGAATTAGGTTGGGTCAGGGAAAAATGGCGAGGTTAAGTTTGTAAAATCGTCCCTTGCCTTTTTGCTTGAAAGGAATCTTTCCTAGAAGGTCTTCACGGCCAAAGGCATTTTAGACTCGTGGTCATAATAGCTTACCCCTTTTTCATTTTTCGTTATTATTTTTATGTGTAAAGTATATATCATCAACGTAGATTGTACCTTCTTTATCTGTCGCACTGTGATCGTCGAAAATTATTGTAAACTCAGTTATGCTTGTCAGGTCAATCTTAGACGCCCCGGCTGGAGTTCTAAACGTCTCTAAAGGTATTGCTACACGTTTCCATGAGTCGGATACGTCATTTACTACATATTCGGCCCGACCATCAGGACTTTTTAGTTCTATTTTAAAAGTGGTAGTATAGCCCGCCTCTTCATCTCCTCTAACCCAGAAGACGAGTTCTTTATAGCCACTCAAATCCAGGCTGTCGAGCTTGATCCATGCACCATTGTAGGATCCTCTTTTCCCCACGTTGTACCTGACTTTCATAGAACATCCGATCTCACCATGATTCACTGAGCGGTCAAACATAATTACTGCATCTTCAGTAGAGGAACCCCCACCATGCCAGGCACCAGCTCCAGTTTTGCTGATACAATCATCAAATCTGTCAACTATAAATGAGTCACTTGAGGCGTCTGGTGGGAAACTAACTTTTTTTTCTTCTGGTAACTCTTGAACCCTAATGATAGCCAGTGGAGTAGTATCTACATTTGTAAATCCTGCCTTTTGCATCGCCTTCTTTGCATATTCGTTTTGCATGAACAGACTATGAATAAGTCCTGTTCGATGGTTCTCAATCATGGTGAGAATTGCCCCTTGATCGATACCAATGTAGGTTGGAGAGAACCAGTCTCTATCCAGATTGAAAGCATCTTTAAAACCGTATTTTCCCCATAGTTTGTCTCCGTACTTCTCTTTCATGTGTCGTAATGCCAGTATCGACTCGTCAGGTGTAAAGAGCATCGACCCTCCCACACCAGTGGGGGCTACCGTCCCGTCATCGTTTTGACGTGGACCATGTGCACCATAACCGCTTTCATGTAGAATACATTCACTGGCAGTGAGCCCCCAGACATATTTGCCATAGCCTTTATGATTACCGGGGTTCTCTATGCTATAAGCCCTGTTTTCAAGAGTGGCGTTCTTTGAGTTCTGGAAGTAGTCTACGCCGTGTCCGTCTTTCTTGCCTTTAAGGTCGAACCATATGAGGGGGTACTGATAGGTGAAGAGCGAGGTCGAGGTGCTCTCTATAAACTCGTAGGTTTGATCGCCATGCTTGTACTCCACACGTTTATATGTCCTTCCCCAAGCTTCCCAGGCATCACATCTCTCTTCAGAGATAGGGTGCGTGGGGGAGCCCATGGCAAGGAGGACTGCCAGCATCCCCTCGTTATATCCCTCCCATCTGGGCTCAATAAATCCTGTGTCAGGTTTCCATCCCATAGAAAGGGTACAGCCTCCATTGGTCATCCATTCCCAGTCCACCGCCTCATATAACTTCGTAGATATATCCCAAACCTCTTGATCATCTGCGAAATACTGGCGTACTGTCAATACGCCAGCCATCAGGATCGCCGTATCTATGGAGGAAAAGACATCGACCCCATTCCACTTTCCCGTCTCTTGATAGAACCAGTGGGGGAAGAAACCACGCTCACTCTCCACGTAGAAATCGTCTGGATCGGCAGGGTCGTCGTAGTAGCTGTTGAGGGTAGTAAGTACACGGTTTTTTCCGTCTTCATAGCTAATCCATCTTCTCTCAACGGCAATAGGAATCGACGTTAGGTAGAAGCCGCTGGAGGCGATGCTACCGATGGGCCAAGCCGTGCTCTCTATCGTGAAGCCTCTCTCATCAGTCTTCTCCAAGAAAAAGAGGAATGTATTACGCTCAACTAAGTCTAGGAATTCTTCGTCTGACAGAGCTGTTGTAGTGGCCGGGACTGTTGCTGTGGTGGTTGTCGTTGCAGTGGTAGTTGGAACGGTGGTCGTAGTCGTAATCGATGTTGGCCCATTTCCATCTATACATCCAGAGCCAACTACCAATAATATGAGAAATCCGAATATTAAGACTGTTCTTCCCATCTTACCCTCTTCTAAAGACTTTTTCCATCTTTTTACCTCTTATATTCTAAAGACATATTTACTTTTCCCTTACTGGATTATGTGGTTAATCTCCCTGATTTGAATATGAAAACGATTCCTCCCATTTTGACATAATCATTGTCCTTAAGAGCACAGTCGCATTTTCCAGTGATGGATAAGAAGGAATACCCCATCCTCTCGAAACCTTTATTAGTCCTGATTCGCCTTAAAGCCAAAACTGATCTAATCATGAGTCTTCTCGGCTTTAAGTCTCAGAAGAGAGGAATTCTTGGTGTTTTATGAATGGTAACGTTGAATTGCACACTAATAAACTTTCCGTAACAAGACGTACTATAAGGCAGAGATGAGGTAAAAAACTTAGATTTCACTAGATTTTGAGATAGTGCCGGTGCTTCTTATCCAGAGGTAAATAATTCGGACGTGCTAGAAGTTGAAATCCCTCTCCCACCCCATCGAACTCCAGCAAAAATTCGCTGAACTTGTCAAGAAAGTCGAAGCGATGAGAGAGAAGCAGGCAAAGTCGCGAGAGAAAATTGAAAATACCTTTCAGGCGTTGATGCAAAAAGCGTTTAAAGTAGAGTTGGTGGCATGAAATCTTTAAATGTTAAAATAGATACATACTATTGAGATCAAATAATGAGCGGAGATTTATAATCGAGGAAAATACAGTTCGCTTCCTTTACCTGGAGCACCATGACCGGGCATATCGAAGGCTGAGGTAACCCCCATGCCCCCCCAAACAAAATCCACAATAAAACGCCTGACCAACTACTTTTCGGTCGGCAGGAACAACGAACCCGGTAGACCTAAAAGACCTTGAAAGGCTGATTTAAATGAACATCTTTCTCTTCGAATATGCGACCTGCGGGGCGTTCAGGGAACTCGAGCCTTCAATAACCGTTGAAGGGCTGGCGATGTTCAAGACGCTTTTAGAAGGGTTTAACAGCCCAGAAAACCATATCCAGGTCAGCACATTCATAGACAAAAGGATTGACGCCTTCCAGGGATATCCCAGGATTGAATCAGGTACACAAAACGATCTATTTTCAAAATATCTCGACGACTCCGACCTCTTCCTCGGCACTGCACCAGAATCCGACTTCGAACTCTATAACATGACAAAAGAGGCAGAAAGGCACTCCACAGTAAACCTTGGTTCAAGCTCAAATGCAGTCAAAATAACTTCTGACAAATACGAGACCTATAAAAAGCTGAAAAAAATCAGACGGCCAAAAACAGAGGTATTCAACGTAAGGACGTCTCTGGATTTTCCGGTCGTCGCCAAACCCAGAACCGGGGTATCAGGCGAAGGGATATTCCTAATAAAAAACGAGACCGATTTAATCTCTGCCAGAAACCTCAACAACTACCTCCTCCAGGAATATATCAAAGGAAAACCCTGTAGTGCAAGCCTTCTTATCGGCGATGAACCAAAGATATTGAGCATCAACACCCAGGAAATTGACGGTTTCGCCTACAAAGGGGCAAAGATCCCTGCAAAAATCCCTCTAAAACCCGGGGATTACGAACCCCTGTACCAGGCAGCAGAAAAGATAAAAGGGCTTTTCGGCTATATCGGCATAGACTTTGTATATGAGGACAGCGGCGACATCAGCATCATCGAGATAAACGCCAGACCCACAACGCCGATTATTGCATTTAAAGACGTCTATGGTTTTAATATATCAAAGCTGATAATAGACAACTACTACAAAGAAAATATCCCGGGCTTCACTGCAAAGAGAACAGAGAGAACAGTTGTAAGAACAGTTGCAATAAAAAAAGGTCTGCAAACCGAGAAAATAAAAGGACATGTATCATTTAAAGGCCACTCGATTATACTGGAGGAGATAGATGAAGATATTGACATTTGACATCGGCGGCGCGAACACAAAAAAGATGCTCATAAACTTCGGTAACAGGGCAGACGGTGACAGGACGCAGATACAAAAAGACGAAATACATTATTTCCCGGCATGGAAAAAGAAAGCCGAATTTGAATCGTTCTTAAAGGGGCTAAACGAGAAAGCAGACTTTGTAGGGATTACAATGACTGCCGAACTCAGTGACGTTTTCCGAAATAAAATGGAAGGAATAGATTTCCTCCTCTCCTGCTGCGAAACCGTATTTGACAGGCCGTTTTATCTCTCGGTCGACAAAGAGGTTTTAAGATTTGACGAGATAAAAAACCCCTTAAAACTTGCAGCAGCAAACTTTGCAGCCAGCATATATTACCTCGAAACAGAATACAGCCAGGGGATACTCCTCGATATCGGGAGCACCACCACCGACATAATCCCGTTTATTAAAGGAGAAAAGCTTTATGAAAACACAGACCTCCAAAGGCTGAAAAAAGGCCAGCTGGTATACACTGGCTTTTTAAGGACGCCCCTAAGCTCGATTGTAAAAAAAGTACCCATAAACGGGCATCCAGTCGGAATATCCTCAGAATATTTTGCAATAACCGCTGACATTTACAATATCCTCGGACTCCTGGAAGACTACACCTGCGAGACCCCGGACGGCAGAGGCAGGAGTATCAGAGACTCCTATGCAAGGGTTTCGAGGGTGGTATGCGCAGATCTTGGAGAGATAACAGAACAGGAACTCGTAACAATTTGTGAACATATAAAAGACAGGCAGATCAGCGATATCAAAGAGAATCTTGAAAAGGTCAGCAGTGAGTTTGGTATCAAAGACATCTATGTCTGCGGGACGGGTGCAGTTCTTGGAAAAGAGGCCTGTAACAGGTCCGGCCTGGTATACCACAGGGTTGCCTGCCGGAATCTTCCCTGTCTTGGCCTGTCATGTATGGTGAGGGACAATGTATGTCGTTAAAGTTGGAGGAAGCCTCATAAATCATGCAGAAAGTGTCATGTCTGTTTTAAAAGAGTACGAGGTACTGATTGTCCCTGGCGGAGGCATATTTGCAGACACTGTAAGGGACGTCCACAGCAGATACCATATCTCGCAGAAAGCAGCGCACATCATGGCGATTGCCGCTATGGACCAGTACGGACACCTCCTGGCAGACATCGCAAAACTCCCTACTCTCGATTCACTAAACTCCAACACGCACACACCTGCCAGCACCCCGGCAGTACCTGTAGTATTTCTGCCTTATAAATATCTTTTAAAAAATGACCCGTTCAAACCTTCCTGGGACATAACATCCGACACGATATCCTGCCATATCGCTAAAGAATCACGCGCAGAAAAATTTGTTATCTTGACAGACGTGAAAGGTATAATTAAAAACGGCAAACTGCTAAAAGAGATTGACGCAAAGGAAATCAAAGACAGGACATGTGTTGACAGAGAACTCCCGGGATACCTTAGAAAATACAGGATGAACTGCATGATAACAGACGGGAGGTCTCCAAAAAAGATAAAAGAGACCCTGGAGAAGGGACTTTGCGGTACATTAATCATTGGAAAAAATACGGAGGAATAATATGGCTGAGATGACTGAAAGAATAACCTGTATAACCTGTGGCGCTTATATCTTAATTGGAAACGGGTCTGTAAAATTCTCCTGTCCTGAATGTGGAGAGTTGATTGGCAGGTGTGTCAGATGCAAGGACCTGGGTAAGAGGTTCAGCTGCAAATGTGGATTTTACGGACCGTGAGGTGAGAAAATGGCAGAAGTACTGGTAACGTTTAAGGTAATGCCTGAAGGGGTAGATACCAATCTTGAAGAGGTTTCAGGAGAAATAAAAAAGATAAGTATTGCAAAACTGAACAACATCGAAAAAGAACCGATAGCCTTTGGCCTGGTAGCCTTAAAACCCTCCTTTGTGGCAGAGGATACCGGCAAGATTACAGATGAAATAGAAGCAGCATTAAAGGGTATTGAAGGTGTAGGTGGTGCAGAAGTAACAGAGGTCACAAGACTTCTATAAACCAGGGCCATCTCCTGTGCCCCCACGGTATTTAACCTGTATTAACCCGTATTAACCCTTAGTAAGAGGAGAAGGAGAATTAAAAGAAGAGTTCTCTTTCAATCATCTCATTTCTAATCTCGGTCTTTATCTGGTTTTTCAGGTATTCGATGACCTTTTTTGCCTCGGTTATGTTGGATTCTTCTTCCTGGAGGTCCTCGTATATCTTCTTTAGTTCTTCTATCTTGTCATCACCTTCAAGTGGTGTTATCTCATCGAGTTGCTCTGTGATTCGTTTGAGATTTGGCAGTGTTTCAAGTACCTCCTCGTTTATTCTTGGCAGGAGCTTTTCTATCGTGAAAAAACCAGGAGATATCCTGATTTCCAGAATAAAATCGTCACTTATCTCATAGTATTTCCTGGGTCTCCCCTTCTCTATTTTTTCAAACCTGGTTTCAAGAAGCCCTGCCTCCCTTAAAAGTTCAAGATGCTCAATTATCGCCTTCTGTCCTGTCTGAAGCTTTTGGGAAAGCTGACTTACATAGCACGGTCTTTTAGATAATTGCAGTAAAATCTCCCTTCTGGTCTCGTTACCGAGCATATCTAAAAGTACTTTCATGCTCATATCTCTAAAATAAAATTTTAACAAGGTAAAAAATAACCTTGAGTTATTAAAAGAAGATTTACATCGTACTCTAAAAGGCAGAGATAAGCCAGGAAAGTTAATTGAATTATATAAAAAAATAAAAAAAGAAGGGCGAAGGGATAGTTTCAGGAATTCACTTACCTGTCACTATCGGCCGCCACGCGTCTCATTGG
>WAQR01000080.1 GCA_015520145.1 Candidatus Hydrothermarchaeota archaeon | reverse complement strand
TCTCTAAAATGAGGGAGAGTGTCTTTTTTTGGGGGTTTTGTTTTTTTAATCCCCGCTAATCCCCGCGGGGCGCGCCCCCATTCTTCCCCCTTCCCCCACGGCTGGGGCCGGGGACAGTGCTCCCCCACTCGTGTGTGTTGTGGGACCGTGCCCTCTTCTAACTATATTTCCCATATATCCCTCCTAGTTTAGGAGAGGAGAGTAGCCATATTTATTTTTCTTTTTTCTTTGGGAATCTTCTTTTATATTTTTAATATCCTGTTAGGGATCTGACTACAGAATATGGAAGTTACAGTTAAAAGAGGTAGACATAAATCAAAACACAGAATAAAAAGAGGTACTACTATCTCAGGACTTCTAGAACAAATGAAAATAGACCGGGAGACTGTGATAGTCAGGATAAATAAAAGGATTGTATCTGAGGAAGAGGAACTGCGAGATGGAGTTGAAATTGAGATAATTATGGCCGTCTCTGGAGGGGATAGACATAGACCCACATTACTAATTGAGGTTTTCATTCAAGAAAAATTTAAATACTCATAAGTTATGATATCATGACATGACAAAGTGTGATATCTGTGGAGAGAATATAGAAAAAGGATACAACTGTAGGGAATGCAGTAATCTCTTTTGTGTGAACTGCGGAGACCCTGGAGAGGACATTTGTGAGTTCTGTGCAGATGAAGATGAATTGTTATAGGAGGTTTTATAAAATAAAATATCCGGGCTCGTAGTCTAGTGGTTATGACGTCACGCTTACAACGTGGAGGTCGGGAGTTCGATCCTCCCCGAGCCCACTGTCAGGTTCTTATATAATAGAAGTAGGAGATGTAAGAATAAATAGATAGGCGAACGAAAATGAAGATTCTGGTAGGAATTTGCGGAGAGAAATATGGCCAGATTGGAATAAGGCTGGCAGGTAAGATAGCTAGGGCAACAGATGGAGAAGTAACGATGTTGCACGTTATACCGGAAATATTTACAACGCACCATAAACTCAAATTTGGTGCGGTTGCAAAATCACAGGACGAAGTAGCAGAAATCCTCGAACATTCATCCTACCTCCTGGAAAGAGAAGGAGTTAAATCAGCGAAAGCAATTCAAAAACGCGGCGAACCGGCTCGTGAGATCTTAAGGGAATCAGAAAAAGGTTACCAGATTATAGTAACCGGAACTAAAGGTTTAAGAGGTGTAGAAAAATTTTTGTTTGGAAGTGTTTCCTTAGAAGTAGCGGAATATGCAAGAATCCCTGTCCTGGCAGCAAGAAAAGATGCCGAGCTAAAGGACATCCTTGTATGTACTGATGGTTCAGACCACGCGTTAGAGGCGGAATATTGTTGTGGTTATCTGGCCAAAAGGCTTGGTGCTAGGGTAACTGTACTTTCAGTTGGTATAGACAACGAAGAGGTCAAAAAGCACAATAAAAGGGCTGTAGAGAAAGGTAAAAAAATGCTAAAGAAGGAGTTCGGCATAGATGCAGAATGCAAGATCAGGACAGGTAAAAGGATATCCAAAGAGATATTAAAAGAGGCGGAACATCACGATATGGTAATCCTTGGTTCAAGGGGACTTAGCAGAATTAAGAGGCTTTTGATGGGTCACGTCTCCCTCAAAGTCCTAGAGAGAGCAAAAACTAACGTCCTGATTGTAAGACATTACATTGAGTATGAGAAAAAGTTGAAATGACCGCATAAATTATATAAAAGTCTATTCAATCTTGCTCTGCAAAAATCCTAAAATCCGATTAAAGACTTTCAGCGGAAACCTCATCTCTCAATTCTCTCAATGTCGATATTCGTATCGCCACTGCGTTATGTTGATGGATACTTTCAAAACTTTCGCTTTTTACAAAGACGGTACTCTCAGGGGGTAGATGTACATATTTTTGTGAGACTTCGACCAGTATTTTTCTCACAACATCTTCAACGAAATTTGGGTTCTGGTGAGCATTGAGCACCACATCTACTTCATCCTCTCTTTTGAGGACCTCATATAACCTTGAACTCATAACACCCTCTAAGATTTTAATCAATTCTTCTACTTCGATATCATATTTCTCAGGTACTTCAATTAAAAGTCTGGACGCATTCCTCTGGTTGTGAGTTGCTATAGGTAGTTCTTTTAGCAATTCATGTGCATCACTTTTACCAACCCTATTTTCTAGGACTTCTTTTGTATATTCCAAAAGCCCTTCCTGTGCACATGGACAGGCTGTAATCCCCAAAACTTCTGCTCCGACCATCTTCTTTATTTCTCCTTTATCAAGTATCGCCCTTGCAAGGATATTGTACATCTCCTGAGTGTCCAGCGAACTTACTGGTGTTTTTCGATAAACTGCATATTCAGCCTCCAGTTTTACCTCTGCACGTTTAATGTCTCCACAGGAGACAATTCTCCTTAAGATTGAAGCACAGAAGTTCTCTATGGAGGTTATTTTTTGTGTCATCACATCATCTATTGCTATGTTGACGTTTTCCAGGAGGCGGGCATAGTCTTCAGTTTCAATTTCGTTTTGCGGGATATCCAGGGTAACATCTATAGTTGGTAGGAGCACTACGTTACCAAAAGGTCTTTCAATTTCTACCAACTTTTCGATTCCAAGCAGTCCGATTCGATTCATTTTCTATCATCTGTGTTATAGGGAATATAAAATTTATCTTTTAAGTGGATTTTTATTAAGATTTTTATGTCTGCATACCTCTAACGGCCAGAAGATCATGGTTAAAGTGTCTAGTTAGAACTTAAAACATTTTCTGACCTTTTTAGGAGATATCGGTCCTGTACACCGTCCCGGGCAGAACGGCAATAGTTTTCCATTTATCTTCTCGCAATCGCTTGTACACTTAAAACAATAGCAGTCAAGACATTTCGATGCCTCGTTTCCACGCTCCCTTAAAACCTTATTCTGCTGCGGCGTAAAGAAGGGAGTGGTTCTTAGGAAATTTACAACTCTCTTTTCAGTAATAATCATGGAAATCACCAGAAATACATTATCGTAGGCACAATTAAAACTGCCATCATATGGGACTTTTTTATCCCTGTAAGGTGTGCAATTATACCAATGCTCGTTGCAACAACTGCTATCAGAAACCCTTTTAGGCCGGTAATAAGTAATATCAAGGCCACCAGAAATACAATTATTGATTTTGAAAATTCCTGGTAGTTGATATCCTGGACCTTTCTAACAAATATCCTGGCAATGAGCAGGGTAGCAAAGACAGCGAAAAATACGGTAATCAGTACAATCGAAACCATGAAGATGAAGTCGTTGAATGTGAATCCCCCAAGGATATGCTGGACCGCGATAGATGCCCCGCTTCTGGGGTTCCCGATAAGATAGAGTGCAAAGAGTGCGTAAACTGCGTCAGAGGTATTAACACCACCAAGCGCGACCAGGAATTCTTTTTCGTTATCGCCATCCTTATCACCTTTATTGAAGATGGTCTGTACAATCAGCGCACTTTGTGCCGACCCGATACTCGGTAAAAGCCCTGCCAGTATCCCTGCAAACGTCCCTGCGACTATCCCGTTTTTATGAATCTTTGCAGAACCCTTTGAACTGCCAAGGTCCTGGGGCGGGATCTCCGGCCTGGTTCTCAAAGACATTAAAATAGTACTTATCCCAAAAAGCCCTGTCAGTGTGGGAAACAGTGCATATTTTAACGACAGTATGTTCCCTTCAAGTATTATCACTCCAAGAATCCCTGAGTACAGGATAACGACAATCGAGAATGCCCTTCTTTTAACTGACCTTTCTGTATATACCATATGTAAAAGAACACCCAAGAGTAGAAACGGGAGTATCTGGCGGGTGTAGTGGTATAGTAATGGAAGTACAAAGACGCCAAAAGTGAGAAAAATTGACCCCAAAATAATCGCTCCAAGCCCCCCGATAACCGTCAGTCTAATTGCTTCAAGTCCCCTGCCTTCCATGAGCATTCTGTGGCCGGGTAATATGGACAGCACACTGGTGTCGTCAGGGGCGCCCATCAGGATAGAAGGGATATAATCCACAAAGGTATGCGTAACCCCCATCGAGATTACAAGTGCTATGACCTCGTAAACTGAGAAATATGCCAGCATTACCGGGAGAACGGCGATAATCAGTATAATTACAGTATTTACATGGACCCCCGGGACAAGACCTGTGAATATCCCCAGAAGAACACCGATTAATACAAATACGAGAATTTCTATCATTCTATGTCTCCTATATCACCTATATCTCCCACAGTCCTTGGGACTATCTCAAGACTCCCCTGGTATTCTTCAACCGTTCCGGTTACCTCGATTGTGTTTCCAGGTCTAATCTCTTTTATTTTCTCTTCGCCCAATTTCTCGACCAGGTTTTTAAACAGGGAGACAGATATCTCACCAGTGCCGTCAGATACCACCAGGAAAATATGCCCGTTATCATGGAACTTAATCGATGTTATTACTCCCTTGACCGTTACCCTGCTCCCTGTTTTGTCGTAGTCAATCCCTGATATCTTCATTAGCGGCGGCTGGAGGTTGGCAGAGACATAAAAAAGGAGAAGAAGCCCGAATGTGGAAACCGCAAAAGAGAGTTTCAAAATGCTCTGGTCCTCCTTCATTTAACAACCTCTTCAACTCCTATAATCTTGCTCGCCTTTAGATTCCGCCACTGAATACGCAATTTGACTCTATCCCCTTCTTTTGCATTTACCTTGTTCTCGAAGAGGTGCACACCCCTTGTAACATTTGCCATGAGATCATAGTTGACCCTTACCTTGATATGGTTACCTGCCTCTATAACCTTTCCAAAGGTGTAATCCCTGCGGTATTTACTCTTAAACAATAATGAAATCGAAATCCATAAAATAATAGACAGGATGAGTATATGGATCTC
>WAQR01000079.1 GCA_015520145.1 Candidatus Hydrothermarchaeota archaeon | reverse complement strand
TCACATAACACAGCATATACGCTACGGGCTTACGCCCTTGCCCTTCGGGACATTGCCCCCTCCAGTCGCAACGTCGTATATGCTGAAACCGTTAGGCGAAATAAATTGAATTTGGAGGAGCAATGAATTTAAAAAACACTTATAAAGATCTCCTGAAAATAACCAAAGAGATAGATTCTTTTGAAGTGGTCAAAAAGGTTGATGAATATAGGCAATTCTGGAAACCAAAGAATGTAAAAGTTGTCTTATTAGCTGAATCACATGTGTACACGACAGATGAAGATATGCAAAATCGGTTGGATAATAATAGTGGAATATGCCTGCCTAAGAAATATCCACGAGACTTTGTGAGATTTGTGTATTGTTTGGGTTATGGAGAAAATGAGTTATTGACAGAACCGATAGAAAATAACAGTGGAACACCTCAGTTTTGGAAAATATTTTTTAGTTGTTGCAATAAGATTTCATCTAACTCTGACTTTAAACCAATTTTGAAGAAGGGTACAAAATCATTTGATGAGAGGTTGAAAAATAAAATAAAATTGCTTGGAAAACTTAGAGAGAATGGGATTTGGCTTGTTGATGCAAGCGTTGCTGGTTTATATAGCAAATCGAAAAGGTTCAGTCAAAAAACTAAGCGGGAGATTATTTCTTTATGCTGGGATAATTACACTAAGCCGTTGCTAGTGCCCACTCAATGAACTCTCTTCCGTAAGTTATTTATCAGCAGGAGATTATTCTCACTTATTCATGTGCATCTATGTAAGAGAACTCACGGCGGAAGAGGGGAACAAGCTCAAGAAGTATCTGCGCAACGGCAATAACTCCGTGACCATCAACCGATCTCATATGATTCTTGCCAGCGCCCAGGGCATGCGAGTGCCGGAGATATCAAAGCGTTACCACTACAGCAAGAGATGGATAAGAGAGATCATCCACCAGTTCAACGACAAAGGTCTGGAAGCGATATTCCCACACTATGCGGGTGGAAGGCCGCCCACCTTCACAGAGGAACAGAAGTCCAGGATTATCGATGTGGCACTGAGCCGTCCCCAGGACCTGGGGCTACCGTTTACTCAGTGGTCTCTGTCAAAGCTTCAGGAATACGTGGTGAAAACAGGCATTGTTGATAGCATTAGCCACGAGTGGGTGAGAAATATCCTGCGAAATGCAGGCATAAGTCATCAGCGCACAAAGACCTGGAAGGAGTCGAACGATCCAGAGTTCGAGTTAAAAAAAACGAGTACGTGACCTCTACCGCAACCCGCCAGAGGACGGCAAAGTACTCTGCTTTGACGAGTTCGGCCCTTTGGAGGTAAGACCTACTGCCGGTTCCTGCTGGAGGCCTGAGGGCAAACCAGACAGGTTGCCGGCAACATACCACCGCGACCAGGGTGTGCAGCACCTTCTGGCAGCCTACGATTTGGAGGAGGACAAGTTGTATGCCCACATGAAACCGAGAAAACGCTGGCAAGAGTTTATGCAGTTTTTGAGGTATCTCCGGGCCAAATATAATGGAAAGCTCTATCTGGTGCTGGACAACTTCTCGCCACACAAGAAGGCTGAAATATTGGAGTATGCAAGGGAGAATGATCTCGAACTCGTGTTTCTGCCAACCAATGCCTCATGGCTCAACCGCATTGAGTGCGAGTTCACGGCAGTGAGGAAGTTCGCCCTGCAGAACTCCAACTATGCCACGAAGAAGGAACAGGCAAGCGCTATTAGGAAGTACATATTCTGGAGAAACAGGCACTCGAAAGATCAAAAGCTAGTCGAGATTAAAAAGAGGAATCAGGTTGGTTGAGGAGGCACTAGTATGTTCATCCTCGTCTACTCGACATTCGTCTACTCGACATTCCTTTATCTCGGCCAGCTCTGGTATGAGGAGTCCCTTGATAGCCACTCTTACTGCATCTTCCCATAAAGTTCCCGGCCGTGTTATAGAAGTTATCGAAATATCAACGCCTGTTATGACCTCTTTTCTATGTTAATGTTTATTGCTTTTTGTATGGATTTTAGACTGGGCGAAGTTGAAAGAGAGATTGTAAAAAGTTTCCTATTAAATGACAATACTCCATCGTACAAAAATGAGATAATCAAAAATACTGGGATAAACAAAAAAAAAGTAAAAGTGGTTTTTGATAAATCTGCCATCTTTGAGAAGATACCGAGGATCAGGAAAGGTCTGGGATATCTGGACCATTACTTTATAAAGTCTGATTTTGAGACCTTCTCTGTTATCGCAGGAGATTTCATGTTTTCAGACGATGCGAGAGTTTTCACACGATCAGAATATACAAAAAAGATGTTCGAACGATACGGATATATCAGGCTATTTGAAAAACTCGGAATTAAACGGGTGGGATATTTCGATTTCAATGAGAGGTTTAGGATACTCACAGACTACTCAACCCTAAAAAAAAGACTCTTTACCTACATCATATTCCATCCTGACAACGCTAGAAACATCTCTTCGTCTCTATTGAGTCTTGAGAAACCCCCTGTAAAGATAAGACCTGTCCTGGAAGATATGGTAGGTGAGAATATCCTCATCAAGACAGGTGAGAGGTACCTCATAAACCCGGAATTTGTTAAAAGAGTGATTAAAAAACAGCCAAACCTTTTCCCTTTTTTAAAAAAAGTAGAGTCTAAGACGCTGGCCGACCTGGTAAAGGAAAAGCTGAAAGAGTGAAGAGATATTTGAAATATGCAGACAAAAATATTTTTATAAATGGGAGTATATTATCGATATTGTCAGGATAATATCAGGATATGATAGAAATGAGCGACGTGTGCAATACAGGGAATAATATAGGCGAGAGCAATAAGAGCAATATAAACGATATAAAAGAGATCCTGGAATACAGGACGATTGCAGTCGTCGGCTGCTCGACAAATCCTGAAAAAGACGCCAATAAGATACCGAGATATCTCCAGGAAAATGGATACCGCATAATACCCGTCAATCCGTTTGCATCAGAGATCCTCGGACAGAGGGCATATCCATCCCTTGTCGATATCCCTGACGATATAAAGGTCGATGTGGTGATGATATTCAGGCCGGCTGAAGATGTGCCTTCAATTGTAGACCATGCGATAGAAATTGGTGCCAGGGCGGTGTGGATGCCGCTTGGGATAAGGAACGAAGATGCTGCCAGAAAGGCACAGGACGCCGGGTTGAAGGTTGTCCAGGACAGATGTATGAAAGCAGAGCACCAGAAAACATATTTTTAATGTTAAATTTGGCAGTACGGGCATAATGGTATCACCTCTGGAAATACAAAAACATCTGCCGAAGACAAACTGCAAAAAATGCGGTCAGTCAACCTGTATGGCGTTTGCAATAAAGTTACTGAAGGAAGAGACCTACCTTGACGACTGTCCTGTACTAAAAGAGGCTAAATACATAAGAGACAAAATTGC
>WAQR01000078.1 GCA_015520145.1 Candidatus Hydrothermarchaeota archaeon | reverse complement strand
TAAATGTTATGCTTGAGACGGAAAGCGAAACTATCGGCTCATCTTTCCTGATAAAATCAGGCGAGAACCTGACTGCCAGATTTGGTCTAACTGCCTCAGTACCTGCCGGGGAACAGACCATTATCTACAGCGCGAGAACCGCCCTGGACAAGCTGCTGCTCTCGGGAAACGAAACGGTAATAGTAAGCACGGAAAAGGAATCAATCTCAATAGACTCGGTAAACGTCCTGAACGAACCCAGGTCAAGAAGGAATATCTCCCTGGAAGTCAACCTCTCCAATACAGGCTCCCGAAACGCCAGCGGAAGGCTTGAGGTCAGGGTCATAAACGATAATAATACCGCAATAGCATCTGCCAGTTCAATGTTCACGATTTTACCTGTGGACAACTTGACCCGGGCAATGAACATCTCACTGCCCTACGTTACAGCAGGCAACTACACGCTTGAGGCAAGCGCGTTTTACGGCAGCGCAGTGCTGGCAGATAAGAAGTATTCTGTACTTCCAATCAAGCCAGGAGAGATAAGACCAATCAACGCCTCACTGGACAGGGTCAGCTATGCCCCGGGAGACAACGCCACTTTGTTCCTGTCACTGGAGAACACCGGCGGAGTCGCCGCCTTGGACGAACTAACCATAACTGTGCCGGGGATCCTGGAAGTGGCAGAACAGGTCTATCTGGAACCAGGTGAAATCAGGCAGGATAACATCTCATTTATAGTACCATACGACCTGAATGCTGACGAATATGAACTGGAATATCTTATCGGAAATCACACAGGGAACCTGAACCTGAAAGTGTCAGGTGCCAATGTGAGCGTGGATGTCCTTACAGACAGGGATTACTATACTCCAGGTGAAAACGCTACAATAACCTTTGATATAGAAAACATCGGCATGAGCATAGAAAATGCCTGGCTTAAAATAGCCCTAAGTGGAAGTGAAGAGGTCAGGTATTTCAACCTGAGTGCAGGCGAACGGAAAAACATCACGGTAGCAGTCTCTGCACCCACTACCTCCCAAAAACTTTTCTGGGGAATCTACCAATCTTCTGGCAGGGCAATAATTCTGGGCGACCATTACCTTAGTGTAAAGCCCGATGGAGCAGTATTCCTTCAGACAGATAAAAGCATCTACGTACCAGGGAACATTGTAACACTCTACGCAGAAATCAATTCCTCAACCCACCTTGAAAACGCAACACTGAAAATCAGTTCTGACATGTTTTCAACCAAAGAGACCTTTTCAGGCAAAACTGTATCGATGCAGTGGAACTTCACAATCCCGGAATACACCAGGACAGACAGCTATCCTGTATCATATCTGCTGGAAGAGGATACATCAAACATCTCACAATACGGGTCAATCAGTTTCGATGTGCGTGGATACAGTGCAAGGTTCCTTGAATCAAAAGTAGACAGAAAAACCTATGCACCATCAGAAAACGGAACACTCTTCCTAAAGCTCGAAAATAACGGGATAAAAGACATAAACGGGTCAGTTAGAATCTGGGTTTACGACTGGATGGGCGGCCGGGTATACACAAACAGCACAGATATTCTAATCCCTGTTAGCGAGATAAAAGAATTGACCTTAGAGTTTAAAACAGGTGAAACACCTGGTACCCATTCCATCATATACGGGATATTCCTGAATAACTCTGTCATTGCCTCAGGGACTGAGAGGTTCGATGTAAGAGGTGTTGTCATAACCGGCATTACGACAGATAAAAACATCTATTCATACGGCGACCAGGTAAAAATTGACGTGGAGGCATACAGCCATGACCAGGTCGAATCCCTGGTTCGTCTGACCATAACAGGGCCAAACAGCACACAGGTATTTTCAGAAAAGAGGAACGTGACCCTAAACAGGTTTGGGAGTTTCGAATTTAGCTTTGACAGCTCTGGTGCACCAGGGCTGTATACCATAAATGCGAGTATAGGCAGATCCAGCAAAGCTGCGGTATTCTACATGACAGACCGGGGGGACACGACCCCTCCTGTAACAACCGACAACGCACCCACAGGCTGGCAGAATGCAGATGTCATCGTAACCTTAACCCCCACAGACAACACAAGCGGTATTGCGAACACCTACTACTGCGTGGATCAAAACGACACCTGTACACCCACGACAGTTGGGACATCTATCCTGATATCGGATGAGGGTACAAATTATGTCAGATATTACTCTGTAGATAACGCTGGAAATAACGAGGCTGTAAAATCTGCCACAGTTCGACTCGACAAATCCCCACCCGCAATCATAATAACCTCGCCGGAAAACACTACATACAACACACATTCTGTCGATCTGGAATATACTGTCACAGACGCACTAAGCGGCATAGGCTGGGTCGGCTATTCTCTGGACGGGCAATCAAACGTAACAACCTCAAATGAGACAACCACGTTCTCAACAGGATTGACATCCTTACATTGTGGACAGCACAATGTCACAGTCTATGCGAACGACACAGCAGGAAACATGAACTCTTCTACAGTGTATTTCACCGTGATGCGCATGGGCATGCACTGACACAACTAACAGCCTTAACAGCCCGGAAATTTTCACACCCCATTCTCTATTCCTCTCCCACTATCCCTTTCCCCCGTCATCTTTTTTCACCACATCACCCTCATCCCTCTTAAAGACTTCAATAAAATGGACTTCATTTATCTCGTCCAGGAACTTAAATATATCCCGTGAAATTGAATGTTTTGATATAATCGCCTCTCTCTTCGATTTTATCACATCTGCCAGTGTGATCACAGCAGTTTTATCCTCGATTCTTATCTCATGGTCATCCGGCTTTGCAAAAGGAAAATTCAGCTCCAAAAGAAGCCTTATCTTCTCCTCCAGCTTATTTATCTTCTCCTTGACAGATATCTCATACTCAAGTCTTTTTCCTGCAAGTTCATAATTAAAATCCACCCTTACCCTGCCAGACCCGACACTCTGAACCTTTCCAAACTTACCATCAGACTCTATTATAATGCCCGGCATCGGCCTTATCCCCTGTTTTTTGAAATCCTTTATAGGTATTACCTTAATCTTCTTGGGATCCCTCAAACCATAGCCAAGCTCTGGCGGGATCTCTATGGTCTTCTTTTCTCCGACCTCAGTACCCACAAGGGCGTCATCGAGCCCTTTAATAACATGCCCTGCACCGATGACAATAGGCGAGGGTTTGAAATTGATATTTTCGTTATAAAGATCATTTTCCCTTGCAACCTTCTCATCGGTTGTATCAAATATCTTCCCTGTTTCCTTTATTTTTCCAGTATAATTGACCCTAACAAAATCCCCTTTCTCAAGCACCATTTTACTCACCTTTCCTTAAATACCATCCTCTGTCAATAATATTTTCAATAAAATCTCGCCTCTTAATACCTATTGCAAGGACCTCATCATCTTCGTTTACAATCAGGCATTTCTCACCTACTTTAATATCTTCAGCGTATTTGATTATTGACTTAGACAACACATCCCTCTTATATAAAACTAACTGTTCTGCCTTTCTTGTGACAAAGACTTTCTTTTTTGTAAACCTGTTTATTAGAGTTGCACCCTCAATCCCCAGGAAGAACCTGCCATTTTTGATCTCTCCTATGTAAAGGCCGACAGAGTAGGGGTCTTTTTTAATTCTCTTAAGAGTATCGGCGGTCTCTGGATTTGTAATAAAGACCTCGGTTCTCCCATTATACGAGACAAGGACTTCATTACCCTCAAGGATTCTGTCAATATCAATACCAAACTCCCAACCGAGCTTTTTTAGTATTTCATGCTCTTTATTACTTAGAGGTCTAAATTTCATCCTCCCGCCTCCTTCCCTCCACCTTCTCTGCCCTGTCAGATATGATTGCACTGTTGCCGGAGGGATCATCAAGGATAAGGGTAATCTTTTCTTTTCCTTCTTTTATCCTCCTTATCTTATCCAGTATCCTTGCTGCCTGCTGCTCTTTAGACGTAAGTTTTTTCCTGCCTTTTAGCCGCCGGGCTGGTGAAAGGTCACTAAGGTCACCAAGGTCACCATTGGCGGGTCTGGTCTGCCTGGTATCAGGGATTATCGAAGTCATGACCGCATCTTCAACTCGATTCAAGATGCCCTCCACGTTGGATATGAAACCATCCGCGGCTGCTCCAGGTGTTATCTCAGCCCCAAGCTCTGGTATCTCTACTTTACACTGGCTTGACCTTACAACCCTGATATTGAGATCCTCTTCCCGTTCGACCTTCAGGATATATTTTACAGGCGCTTTTTCCTGCAGGGAGATTACATCTGTATGCCTGTAGTGACAGCCGCTGCACAGCGCCACACTCTCCATAATCTCTCCAAAATATGGGATTTCGTGGATATTGAATGTAACGTTCAGTTTCCCTGTCCTGCACACCGGGCATATGAATCCTTTGTACATGACATGAAAAAGGTGACCTGAAAGAATATAAATCTGTCGCGGGTATTATAGGAGATAGGATACGGGATCTTGGACGTCAGTTAGTTGTATTGGGAAATCATACCATAGCCATCTCAGACACCTTATATTCCCTCTGCGCCCTTGAACCCTTCCTCTCCAGTATCCCCCTGCTATAGAACCTCGAAAGGTATGTAGAAAGTGAACTCAACTTTATCTTCTCTCCATAGATAATTTCATATTCCTCCTGGAGATCCTGGGAACGAACCCATCCATCTGGATGGTTATTTTTCAAAAGGTGCAGCACCTTGTCTTTTTGAGACATGTTTTCTATGTCATATCTGCTAAGCCATGTTGAAATATATTCAGGCCCTATCTTTGATAACGATTGCCCTGACGGCTCATGTGAAGGCCCGATCTTATATATAAATCTCAAAAACTCGACAACACTATCAACTATCTCATGATACCCGATACGTTCAAAACTCCTGGTAACAAGACTCGTCCCATCTCTGCTTCTGCTTTCGATATCAACATTCACAAACCTCTCGGTTCGGAATATATACTCCATATACTCCTCAACCTTTTCCCTGGCCTTTTGAAAGTCCAGCCCCTCTATCTCGAGTCTTGACCTGCCAGCACGATCCTGGATACCTATCTTTATAGAAACATATTCTTCCATATTATTTCAACCGCTATCAATCACTATTTCAATCACTATTCGCATATCTACTAATATTATGTTCACTCACAGATATATATATCTTTCCATCGGCATATTTAGTAAAATTATAATCAATAGAGCCATTATATATGTATATAACAGTAAATATGGATTGTCTACATATTATTTCCTATAAAACCAGCATAACAACCACTTTGACGGAAAGATTTATATAGTAAATGTTCACAATATTATTCACATATTCACATACAAATAGGGGGTATGAAATGGATTCTATATTCAAAAAAGCGATGGAAAACACAAAAAAGATAAATGAAACAACTCCAGTTACACAGGACGAGGTAATCGGAGAAGCAAAGATAATGGTCGTAGGATGTGGGGGTGCAGGAAACAACACCATAAACAGACTCGGTCATATAGGAATAAGCGGTGCAGAGCTGATAGCTATAAACACCGATAAGCAGCACCTTTCTGCAATAAATGCAGATAGAAAAGTGCTGATAGGATATGAACTGACCAAAGGGCTTGGTTCTGGCGGATTCCCTGAAGTAGGGGAACAATCTGCGATAGAAGCCAAACCTACATTAAAGGAGATACTGGACGGCGCAGACCTTGTATTCCTGACAGGCGGTCTTGGCGGGGGAACAGGTACAGGGAGCCTCCCTGTAATCGCAGAAGTAGCAAACGAGGTCGGGGCTGTCGTTGTCGGTGCAGTTACCATGCCTTTCAGGATAGAGAGGTCCAGGATACAGAAAGCGAGGAGTTCGCTGGCAAAACTTAGAAAAAATGCCGACAGTATTGTCGTAATCGACAACAACAAGCTGCTGTCGTATGTTCCGGAAATGCCTATTAACGAGGCGTTCGGTGTTGCAGACGAAGTGCTTGCAAGGATGGTAAAGGGGATAACCGAGACGATCTCAACGCCCAGCCTGGTCAATCTGGATTTTGCAGATGTCAGGGCAGTGATGCGTGAAGGTTCTGGGAAAGGAATCGCTATGATAGGTCTTGGTGAATCAGACACCAGGAACAGGTCTGAGGAAGCTGTGACACATGCCCTGGAGAATCCTCTTCTCGAAGTGGACTATCGCGGGGCAACCGGGGCACTGATCCACATCACAGGCGGCCCGGACATGACGCTTGTTGAAGCGAACAGGATTGGAGAGATAGCTACAGGTTATCTGACAAACGACGCAAACGTGATATGGGGTGCGAGGATAGATGAAGAATTCGCCGGCAGGGTCCAGGTCATGTTAATAATTACTGGTGTAAAATCGCCGGATATTCTAGGACCTGAATCAGGCGAGATCCAGATCCCTGAGAGGATAGTTACCAGGAATCTCATCCGTCCAAAACAGCCTATGAGATTACACCAACCAAAACCGGTGAAACAGGAAGCAGAGGGATTGATGGCCAACCTGGGAATAGATTACATTATTTAATTTCCAATTTTATTGCAAGAGGAGGTTGAAAAATGAGTCAGGTTTGCGAGTTTCCTGTTCACCATGATTCTGTTCTAACAGAACAAGCAGATCACGAACGAGATATCGACAGGTCCTATTCGATTTTTTGTTCAGGCGAGCGCTCAAACATAGTTGAGAACTATATTATGATCCCAATCGATGGCACGGGATTTGTCGTAATAAAAGAAGATATTGAAGTGAGTGGTGATGTAAAATGATGAATAATAAAGTGGATAACATGGATAAAATGATGAAGAAGAAATTCGGTAATACCGCTGACAAAGTAAACGTTATATTGAGTGTTTTCAGGGACGGCGAAAAACTCAAAGGAAAGGAGATTGTAGAGCGTGTGAAAAAGAAAGGGTACTCGGTTTCAGACTCTCACCTGAAGATGTTCATCTACTACAACATGCTCTATAAGCATCTGGGAAAAGAAGAGGTTAGGGGAATAAACCACTATTTCAGGAAAACCTAAAGTACTCTAGAGTACTCTAAAGTACTACTCACCTCACTGCCCATCACTACACACACCTCTTCTTTTATCTTTTTATTTTTTCTTATTTTTTATGAATTTTTCAACCATTTTTTTTGCTATATCGTCAGGATACTGTTTTGGTGGAGATTTCATAAAATATGCAGACGGACCTTCCAGTGCTCCTCCAATTCTCCGATCAAGCGCAAGTTTTGCGCACCTTATAGCATCGATAACCACCCCCGCAGAATTCGGGGAATCCCAGACTTCGAGCTTGAGTTCGATATTTAAAGGTACGTTTCCAAATGTAGTGCCCTCGAGCCTGATATATGCCCACTTTCTATCAGTAAGCCAGGACACGTAGTCGCTTGGTCCTATATGCACATTATCAGGATCGATATCATAGTCAAGCTGGGAGGTTACAGCATTTGTTTTTGAAATCTTTTTGGATTCGAGTCTTTCTCTTTCAAGCATATTGTAGAAGTCCATGTTGCCTCCAACATTCAGCTGGGATGTGCGTTCCAGTTTCACCCCTCGGTCCTTGAAGAGATTTGCAAGCACACGGTGGACAATTGTAGCACCCACCTGTGATTTGATGTCGTCACCTATAATTGGCAGGCCTTTTTTCTCGAAGATCTTCTGCCATCTCGGCTCTCTTGCAATAAAAACAGGGATGCAGTTTATAAATCCACAGCCTGCTTCCAGTGCCATTTCGACATACCATTTAGTTGCAAATTCACTGCCGACAGGGAGGAAGTTTATGACGACATCTGTTTTTGTCTCTCTTAAGACATCAACAACATCAACGGTAGCTGATTCGTGTTTTTCTATTTTATGTGAGAGATATTTCCCTATTCCATCGTGAGTCATCCCTCTCATTACCGGGACACCAAGGTCTGGAACGTCTGAAAATTTATAGGTATTGTTTGGAGGGATAAAAATCGCAGTACTTAGATCTTTTCCAATCTTGTCTTTATTCACGTCAAACGCAGCGGAAAATTTTATATCTTTAATGCGATACCCGCCGAGGTTTGCGTGCATTAGTCCCGGTATATGGTCACTGTCATTTACGTTTTTGTAGAACTCCACTCCCTGGACCAGGGAGGATGCACAGTTTCCAACTCCTATTATTGCAGCTCTAACTGTTCCCATTTGAATCCGTCCTTGTTCATCTTTGCCGTTTTTGTCTGTCGTTCTTGTTCAATGTTGTTCAATGTTGTTTAGAGGATGTCTTCACTCAATAAGCATATATATTTTATGGTTATAAAATGTTATTATGCCATTAAATAGATTGAAGTCTAAGACTCAAAAGGAGATATTGTGGGTTTATATCCTAAAGCTTTTAAAAGAGAGGGATATGTATGCCTATGAACTAAAACCGATGCTTATGGAGAGGTTCGGATTTCAGCCAGCTCTGGTTACCCCTTATGTTGTGCTGTACCGCATGGAGAGAGGAGGTTTTGTGGAGGCGAGATGGGATGAGAATAAGAAGTATTATAAGATTACGACAAAAGGGGTGAAGCTGTTTGAGGAGGGGATGGAATATCTGTCTGATCTAATCGTTAAATTATCGGCATAGGTTCGTGGATATACCCGGGAATCGAAATAATGAGCTTTATATTCCTGTATTCCTGTAATCTGCGAACCGCGTATTCAAGGAAATCAAACAAACATCCACATAATGATAGCTATGATAATGGAGAAAAACAACATAAAAAATATCGCCACCAACGACGGTGATTTCGAGCGCGTGGATTTTCTCAAAGTATGGAAACCGTAGAAGAAGCTGTATCCAGGTGCGGGAAGGTACAGGCTGACATCGATTATATTTTCTCTAAATCGGAAGAGATATAACCAATTCGTTTGTGTACTTCCCAAAGAGGGAACGTAACACGTTCCTTTTGACATAAATCTTTAAGTAAGTGAATCATGTATTAGGTTTCAGGTATATTCATGAATGCGACATTGGTTTTGGAAGACGGGACAGTGGTAAAGGAGACAGGGTCTCGGGTATCCCATGTCAATCTCAGCGATAACACTGTGGAGGGTATGAAACACGAAAACTCCCATTCTCGTCTGTGGAGTATCACCGTAAAGCGTACCCCGGCCCGCATGATAATGAATATCTGTTTGATGAGTTTTTGAAAACAATAGGGTGATGAACTACCCCGCAGCAAGCTATTTTGAATTTCAGGGAAAATAGAAATTGTGGAAGGTGTTTAAGTAGAATTAATAGTGAACCGCGTATTCAAAGAAATCAAACAAACATCCACATTTATAAAGGTTAAACTTGAAATATTGTAACAGGTGAGTAAAATTGGAATCCCTCGAAAAAAGATAAAGGTTGTCATTAATTGATAATCGACGAATTAAAGGGTAGAAGAATTGCCATGGAAAGAAGGCTGGTGCCCATCGGGACAAAACTGAGAAAAAAAGGATTCCGTATCTCTGAAGAACTGGTAAAAGAAACATTAAAGTTGGCGGGCGAAGATAATTAAATGACCTCCTTACTGACAATGGAAAACGTTTATATTGGTTAATACCTGAAGTTATTTAGAGGTGAGACAATGTCCATATCAGCCGTGTATAGAAAAGGAGTCATCAAGCCACTGGTGGAGGTGGATTTGGAAGAGAACGAGGAAATAGAGATACAGATAAAGAGGAAGGTGAATTTTGAGAGATTCCACAGCAGGCTAGAGCTGGATGAGAAAACTGCCGATGAAATAATTGAGATGGAAATATGGGATTGAAACTCTCGGATTTTATATTGGATGCTAAAATCTACATAGATGCAAACATATTCCTTTATTCAGCTTTTAAACATCCAAAGTTTGGAGAAGTGTGCATAAATTTTCTTATGAGAGTAGATGAGAAGAAAAATGGATATGTTTCGGATATTACCTTGAATGAAGTTTTTCATAAGTTGATGCTCGCCGAGATAGGCAGGACTTTTAAAATTAAAACATGGGATGCTGTGAAATACATCAAAAGGCACCCGGAGGCGATTTCAAAATTGGAGATTCTGTGGGAAGAGATGGAGATAATAAAAAATTCCCATCTGAATTTTATATCAACTGAGAAAGTTTTCCCCGGATTTGTCGAGATATCACACCGGTTTAATCTCCTTGCTACTGATGCAATGATAGCTATGATAATGGAGAAAAACAACATAAAAAATATCGCCACCAACGACAGTGATTTCGAGCGCGTGGATTTTCTCAAAGTATGGAAACCGTAGAAGAAGCTGTATCCAGGTGCGGGAAGGTACAGGCTGACATCGATTATATTTTCTCTAAATCGAAAGAGATATAACCAATTCGTTTGTGTACTTCCCAAAGAGGGAACGTAACACGTTCCTTTTGACATAAATCTTTAAGTAAGTGAATCATGTATTAGGTTTCAGGTATATTCATGAATGCGACAT
>WAQR01000077.1 GCA_015520145.1 Candidatus Hydrothermarchaeota archaeon | reverse complement strand
GTCCCTGGAAAGGCGCCTGGAGGAAATCCTGGGCCTAAAGGTGGACCTGGTGCGCAAACAGGTCATCCGCCCCGAGCTTAGAGACCGAATCTTGAGCGAGGTGGTAGAGGCTTGAAGCGGGACCACATCCTCTACCTCAAAGACATCCTGGACTGCATCGACAGGATAGAGGAGTTTACAAGGGGTATGGACTTTGACAAATTTGTAGAGGACGATAAAACCTCCAGTGCCGTAATCAGAAAAATAGAGATTATAGGCGAGGCTGCCAAGAATGTGCCGGAGACCATCAGACACACATACAAAGATGTCCCATGGATGGACATGGCACGGATGAGGGACAAGATCATCCACTTCTACTTCGGTGTTGACCACGAAATTGTCTGGCGGGTCGCAAAGGAGAGGCTGCCGGAGATAAGGCCCCAGATAGAGAGGATTTTAAAAGAAATGGAGACCGTGTGAAAGTTGTAAGAGCATGCCTTCACATCGAGAGGGTTTACAGGCACTTGAAGGAGGACCGAGCAGTGATGGACGCAATCGAAAAAATAAAATCCCACCCCTGGGTTAGAATTATAGAGGGCACGTGAAATGGAAAAAGACATCATAATCCCAATCTCCGACGATATAATCGCCATCAATGAAAAACTCGGTGGGTCTGTTATAAATCCCGGAGCAGTTGATTTTATAATCGCCAGAATAGACGCAAAAACCCCCAAAAGAGATTACAACAGACAGATTGCCACAATCGCTGCGATACTGTGGTTCGAAATAATCCATGGGCACCCATTTATTGACGGCAACAAAAGAACGGCCACCGGAGTCATGCAGCTCTTCTTAAAAAAGAACGGTTTTAAATTAAATACGACGTTAGGAGGGCTTGTTTATATATCCCTTAAAATCGCCAACAACGAAATATCCTATCCCGAACTAATAGACTGGATACACCAGAGGCTTGAAAATGAAGACATTCACTAGATACATCTTACGAAAAGGCAAACTCGAAAAGATAAAGGTGAAAAGAGAAGTCGCCCTAAAAGAGATAGACGAAGTACTGGAAGAAAATAAGGAATTCCTCGAAATAATGGAAAAGATGTAGATGTGGAGATTATGGAAAACCACCAGAAAAAATAAAATCCCACCCCTGGGTTAGAATTACAGAGGGCACGTGAAATAGAAAAAGACATCATAATCCCAATCTCCGACGATGTCGCCAACAACGAGATAACCTACTCCAAACTGATAGACTGGATACACAGAAATACACTTTCATAACCAGAATATACCGGAATAAGTTCACTGAAGAATTTTGACGGAGGAAGAGATTGATATAGTAGAAGGTAAATATAATAGAAAAAGGTGAGAAAAATGACCATCAGTATAAAAGAAGTCTCGGAATATCTAAAAGAATTTGGATTCTCAGAAAAAAAGAAAAAAAACTTGGGAGAGAATCTGCTGGGGGCATTTGAAGGCGCTCTCCCAAAAGGAGAGTCCTCTGTTAGGGCTGTTAGAAAATTGAGGGAGCCGAGATATGGATAGAGTCTTCCTTGACTCGGACATCCTGCTTAATGTGTCCTCCTGAAAGAAGAAGGGAGTGAGGGAGAAAAACTATGGGACGCTCCAGTTCAAATTCTAAATCTAATCGGAAATGGCCGCTTGTTCGGTTCTACCTCAATAATCAACATCATGGAGATTAGAACGGTCCTTTCAAAAAAAAGGAAGTGGAAAAAGGAGTCAATATTTGAAAGAGAAAAGGAACTCAAAGAGTCCCTTGACATATTAATCCCAACATGGACCGATTACATCAAAGCTGATAGATTCCACAAGAAGACATTTCTCTACCCAATGGACTGCCTCATCATGACTCTAGCTGCAAACAATAATTCTCTGTTGATTACCAGGGATTCTGAGCTCCTTTCACATAAGGAGGTAGAATCCATAAATCCCGATGATTTCATCAAAAAGTTCATAGCAGAGGTTTTGTGATAACGGCCTTCTATACTGATAAGATCAAGAAAAGTGCGACAGGAGAATTATGGATTCGGTAAATTGGAACGAGTTAAAGAAGAAAATTCGCAAATAAACCTTGATTTCAATCTCAACTTGGATGATATTTCTATTGTGTATAAAAGTAAAAGCCCTATTTTAGGGCATCTACCTTATTTCGAGAAATATCGGTTTATAGGTGATGTTGAATTAATTTCTGGAAGAGGCTATAAACAGAACAATGGTGAGCCATATAAACACCCCGGTAAAGATATTGCCAAACCTAAACC
>WAQR01000076.1 GCA_015520145.1 Candidatus Hydrothermarchaeota archaeon | reverse complement strand
TAATCTCCCTGGGGTCAGTTTTGCTGTCTCTGGAGTACTTTGTATGTATGTGGAGATCGAGTCGCATGAGAAGAGAATCGACATTCTGCCACAAAAGGTTTTTGATGTCAGAGGCTTTTGGACATGTAACACAAAACTTTTATAGTTTGATGATGTGAAATATCCTCCTGTCTAGCACATTATTTAATCAATATTTACATTAATATTTACAGGTGATTGAATGGTTTTATGGCAGGGAAGATCCAAACGAAAGAACACAGGCGGAAGACTGAGGTATAACAGGAAAAAAAGAAAGTATGAGATGGCAAGAGAGCAGATAAACACCGGAATAGGTGAAAGTGCGGTAAAAAAGTTCAGAGTTCGCGGAAATAATATTAAGGTAAGACTCGTAACTGCCGGATATGCGAACGTGACCGATAAAAAGACGAAAAAGACGAAAAAGGCAAAGATAGAGCGTGTCGTTGAAAATAAGGCAAATCCTCACTTTGTACGAAGGAACATTGTAACCAAAGGGGCTATCATAAAAACTGAAATTGGAAATGCAAAAGTCACATCCTCTCCAGGTCAGGATGGGAATATTAATGCGATTCTACTGTAAACTCTGATATCATATTTTAACATCATGGATGAGAAAATCATTATCGAGAACGTCTGTCAGGAAAAGGGGGTGAAGATACTTGATAACATCTCGGCGAAGGTCTATGATGGTGAGATATTCTCGATATTCGGCCCGTCTGGGTCAGGGAAGACAACGCTTTTAAGGCTGATTAACAGGCTTGACGAAAAGACGTCTGGCCATATCTATCTTGATGGAGTGGACATTGATGAGATGGATGTAATAACGCTCAGGAGGCGGGTGGGGATGGTGTTCCAGCTTCCGGCACTCCTGCCAGGGAAGGTTTACCAGAATATCCTTTTTGGTCCAGGTCTCTTTGACAGGTCAAAGAGAGATGACACCGCACTTGCACTGCGATACTTAAAGCTTGTCGGACTGGATGAAGAGCTCCTGGACAGGGACGGCGAAACCCTTTCCGTCGGCCAGCAGCAGAGGGTCTCAATTGCAAGGGCACTTGCAAACGAGCCAGGGGTCATTTTGATGGACGAGCCGACGTCTGCACTCGACCTTACGGCCACGCTGAAGATTGAAGAGCTTATAAAACGGCTTAACAGGGAACTGAAGGTTACAATTGTCATAGTTACCCATAATATCGAGCAGGCGGTGAGGGTCTCTGATAGGTCAATGCTCATTGTCAGGGGGAGGAAGATAGAAGAGGGGAAGACAAAGGACATGCTCAAAAATCCTAAAGAGGAGCTGACAGAAGAATTTATTTCCGGGCACCTGGAGGAGGTGAGATAATGGAACTGATGGAATACCAGGGGCTGGTGCTCGCATATTTCCTGATACTCACAGCGATATTTGTCTCGATGCACCAGAAGGCTGGACTTGAAAAACAGCTCTTTTATGGTTCTATCAGGGCGTTCGTCCAGCTGATGGTGATGGGCTATCTCCTGCTTTTCATATTCAATTTGAAGGAGTTCCATTATCTGATACTGACACTGTTAATAATGGCCGTGGTATCCGGGCAGATGTCTGCTAAGAGGGGTGAAGGTGTGCCAGACGCGTTCAGGATTGCGACAGGCGGGATAATCATCGGGTCGTCTGTCTCGCTTGGGATACTGGTGGCTTTTGGAATCATCGAGACAGAACCGAGATTCATAATCCCGCTCGGCGGGATGATTGTCGGGAACTCCATGTATGCCTCATCGCTATCGCTTAACAGGATATCTTCTGAGTTAAAGGCGAGGAGGATGGAAATCGAGGTCGCGCTCTCCCTGGGTGCGACGTCAAGGCAGGCGGCTGACAGGTCGCTGAGAGAGACGGTAAAGTCGGCGATGATACCGAGTATTGATTCAATGAGGACTGTCGGATTGATCCACCTCCCCGGGATGATGTCTGGACTTTTGCTTGCTGGCGCAAGTCCAATCGAGGCTGTGAAGTTCCAGCTTATTGTGGTCTATATGCTCACGTCTGCTGTCAGCATTACCTGTATGTGCGTCTCGCTTTTCGCTTACAGGAAGTTCTTTACAAAGAACCATCAGCTGGTTTTTATATCATCGCCTGACCTGTCCAATAGAAAAGGACGAATGTCTAAATCACAGAAGTAAACTCGCTGACTTTTTTTAATTGGCTAGATTTAATTGGCTAGAAAGTACAGATCATTAATATGAGATATTCTTCTCCAGGTAGGGATTCTCTTTCACTTCGCTGCCAGGATTACAGTTATATTGTCCCGCCCTCCTTTTTTGAGTGCCTCATTTAGCAGCAAATCACACGCCTCTTTCAGGCTGCTGCTTTTTAAAACAATGTCCCTGATCTCCTCGCCTTTGAGCACATCACTTAGCCCGTCAGAACAGAGGAGCAGGAGATTGTCTGATAGTTCTACCTCATAAAAATCAGGCTGCACCTCGCCATCCATACCTTCTGTCCCCAGCACCTTTGTAACGATGTTCCTGTGGGGGTGCTGGAATGCCTCTTCTTTTGAGATTACCTTTCTGTCCACCAGTTCCTGGACAAGAGAATGGTCAGTTGTCACCTGCCTTATCTCGCTACCAAGTAGATATGCCCTGCTGTCGCCGACGTTTGCTACAATCCCTTTCCCGTCTTTGATAAGGGCAGCGACAAGGGTCGTCCCCATATCCCATAATTCTATATTTTCCCGGCCGAGGCGGGATATTTCCCTTCCCGCTTTTTCAAAAGCGTTTTGAAGTATCGTTTTGAGATCGGTGATGCCTTCCTCCACTGCCTTTTTCACAGTCTTCTCGAGCTCCATCACTGCTAGCCTGCTCGCGGTCTCTCCTGCACTGTGCCCGCCAAGGCCGTCGGCGACGGCAAGGAGGTAAACATCGTCGTCCAGCCTCTTTACAAGGACGCTGTCCTCGTTGTTCTCTCTTTTTCCTGTGTTGGTGATGTGGGCGGTGTTCATCCTTCCATCCTGTGTCTGGTTAAAGCCAATACTGGTCTAATCATGAGTCTTCTCGGATTTAAGTCTCAGAAGAGAGGTATTCTTGGTGTCTTATGAAATGGTAACTTTGAATTGCACACTAATAAACTTTCCGTATCAAGACGTATCATACGCTTCCACATCTTATTCACCAAGTGATTGATTCTATCTATGGTTCCCTCTGGGTTGAATACCGCATCCTCACCGAGATATATCCTGGGAGTTGCACCATCCAGCAGGTACTACCCAGGCGATAGACCTTTTTTTGATTTCGACAAACTCGACCAGCCAATTCGACCCGGCAAATGAAAAAATTAGAAAGATTTTTAAATAAAAGGGTTAATTGGACGGTCTCAGTTCTGAGTGATATCTAGACCTCAAGTCTTTTCTGTTTTACATCCCTTATAATTTTATCAC
>WAQR01000075.1 GCA_015520145.1 Candidatus Hydrothermarchaeota archaeon | reverse complement strand
TTGGATGTTTATCTACCAGTATATGACTTGCTCTTATCTTTGACATAAAATCACCACGAAAACATGGTCATAACAAGGTTAAAAACTTTGCCGTTTCCATTTTGGACAGCACACATATCTTCAAATTTCTCTTGATGGACACAGGTGGTATAGAACACACCTGTCATGCCTCGGCTTCCTAGCGTTGCAGACCTCTCTTCCATGGAAGATTAGAAGATGGGAAAAATTAGACCATTCCTCTTGCGGGACGATTTCCATCAAATCCCGCTCTATCTTATTCGGGTCATTATTCTCCGTCAATCCAAGCCTCTGACTCAACCTCCTAACATGCGTATCCACAGCTATCCCCACAAGTATCCCGTAAGAGTTCGCCAGCACGATATTTGCAGTCTTCCTTGCAACCCCTGGAAGGGTAATAAGTTCTTCCATCGTCCTCGGGACATTAGAATTGAACTTCTCAACAAGTATCCGGCTTGTTTTCTTGATATTTCTCGCCTTGTTCCTGTAAAAACCGCTTGATTTTATATCCCTCTCAAGCTCCTCTATCGGTGCATTTGCAAAATCCTCCGGCCCACGGTATTTTTTAAAAAGGTCTTTTGTAATCCTGTTTATCATCACATCGGTACTCTGTGCAGAAAGGATAGTCGCCACAAGAAGCTCAAAAGGGCTGGAATGGTGAAGGGCGGTTTTTGGATTATCCGAGTATTCCTCTTTCAGGAGCGTGATTATCCCTGTTATCCTGCTGCCCATGTCCTGCATATCTGCAATCCCTCTGCAACATGCTATCCATACTATCCCAGAAATCTCCTAATCCATGCAACTTCCAGGATCTCGTTTTCGATATTCTCGAACCTGTTCTTTTTTATATTATCGATTATTCTGCTGGTTATCTCCTTGTGTTCTTCGTTCGTCTCGAATTCCACGATATCAAGCACCAGCCTTTTTGTCAGGGTTTCCGGCAGGATGGTCAGGACATCCTCATTAAAATACTGCATGGCGTCCTTTAAGTCCTCTTCAAAATTTACATAGATGTCCTCAAAATATTCAATTGTCACTGAATCAATTGCCTCAAGTCCCAGGATCTCAGGCGGCAGGCCGATGGAATAGAGCGATGCGCAAAAAGCGATTGCCCTCGGCAGGGATATACCTTCGAGGTCCCTGGAATACCCGAAAAGCCCGATGTGGAGTTTCCTTTTCCTGCGGGCAGGGATATACTGGGAGATCTTATTTATCAGCGGCGCGAGTAGCCTGATATCTGCTGCATACTCTTTCGAGCACCGCTCTATTATTTTAAGGCTCTGCTCCTCACTTATGAATCTGGGGTGCTTGCGCTGCTTTTGATTTATCTTTTCAACCGCATCAACGACCATCCTCTGTGGATAATCGTACTTGAACGCAGACTGGATGGTAAAGGTCTGCACACTTGGATACTCGAAGAGGCAGTTATGGACATTTGTAGGCTTGAAATTCCCTCTAAACGGTGCAGAGCCTACACCGATTATCGGTAAAAGTTCGACAGATATCTTCTCTGCCAGGTTCCAAAGTCTCATAAGGGCTATCTTATTGATGAGCACAGCACTTACTGTCCCGTAGTTCATGGCAGGATCTGACCTTGCAAGAAAGACCCTCTGGTAGTCCATATCTTTGTCTGACAGATATTCACCTACAATCGTGTCTGCTTTAAGCATACTTTCTTTGTCCTCGATTAATGGGATGACATTGATGGTCTCGGGTTTGAAATCTCCAATCCAGTCAGATACCCGGACATCACCATTGAAGAACGTCTTCCCGCTTTTACCCACCACGAAGTCTTTATAATAGTGGTATATTCTGTTAAGGGAGACTGAAGTGGATGTCATTGGGAGTATGACTTCAAAGATGGGCGCAATATCCTCGCCGTAAAATGCCCTTGCAATATCAAAGTTCCTGGATATCCCCTCAAGTACCTCAAGGAGGATCTTTGCCTGGGTCTTCTCCACATCAGGGTTCGGTATCCTCGGGGTCAGGAACAGGGATTTGCCAAGTTTTTTCCTGGTGAAGAACTGACTGTAGCGTGAGAAGAGCTTTTCTACCACGAAATTATCGACCTCTTTGCCTTCACAGTCCCACATCTGCTCCTCGCAGCCCAGATGGGAATATACATAATATGCCTCCTGAATCTCGTCCTCGCCGCCAAGTGCACTATTGTGCGCAAAAAATGGCGTCGTTACATTGTCAGGATGCTGGGTACTCATACATCGCGGAATATTCCTCATTTCAATATTCTTCATTTCTAACCACGTTTTTAAAACAGGTTAACGAAT
>WAQR01000074.1 GCA_015520145.1 Candidatus Hydrothermarchaeota archaeon | reverse complement strand
GTTGCAGAGGTACATCCATTAAAACAAGGATTGAAACAAAAAAGTCATTCGTGGATGTGTGAAGACTTATGACCACGACCTCAGATTTCCTCAGAAGATGAGAGAGAGGCACAAACTCCTAAGAGACCTTTCATGGGATGGTGAGAAAGAAATGATGCCTGATAAATTCCAATATAAGCCTATCCAAAGCGAGGAAGAGCTTGAAGCCTATCTCGAAACCATAAAGGATCCAAGAGAGAGGAAAAAAGAAGAGAAATATCTTAGGAAACTCAGGCGTGAATATCTTGAATGGAAAGCGATGGCGACAGAATCTGCAACCAGACCAGAGAATCCAATCATATTTTAGAGATTCGAACTTTTTCACCAATCTAAGTTAAGTTGCAGAGGTACATCCACTAAAACAAGGATTGAAACTAGTATTTAACCCCGGGATTTAATCCCGGGCGATACCTGGCCTGATACCCGGTTATAGGATAGATTTTTATCTCCGTAGTGCTCTAAGATTTCACCATGAAAGGAGTACGTGTTCCACTAAAAGATGCCGAGAATATGAGACAGAAGCTCTCAGTGATAGGGGCAATTGACCGGGAACACGAGATCTTAAAAGAGCGTGACCACATAATAATCCCAATCCATGAATCCATCTCAAAGAAACTAACGAACATTGAAATTGTCGATGCAGATTTCAAACCCCTAAAAAAAAGAGAGAAACTGGAAGACTGCCTTGAAAAATACCTCTGTAAAGGCGAAATTGAAATGGTCAAATCAGCATTTGATATAATAGGGGACATCGCAGTACTCGAAATCGCTGAAGGGATGGAAATATTTGAAGAGATAATAGCAGGCTGTATCATCAAAGTCCACAAAAACATAAAAACCGTCTATAAAAAAGCCAGCGAAATAAAAGGCAAAGAACGCATACGGGAGCTTGTATTTTTAAAAGGCGAAAAGAGATCCAAGACAGTATACAAAGAACACGGGATAAGATTGAAACTGGACATAAAAAAGGTCTACTTCTCACCAAGGCTCGGATATGAGCGGAAACGGGTTTTGGACCAGGTAAAAGACAGTGAGGTAATTGTCGACCTTTTTGCAGGTATTGGACCGTTTTCCATCCTAATTGCCAAAAACAAAGATGTCAGGATATATGCGATCGACATCAACCCACATGCAATCAGATATCTTAAAGAGAATATAGAGCTGAACAAGGTCAAAGACAGGGTGATACCGATCCTTGGCGATTGCAGAGATACTGCACCAAAACATGTTGCAGACAGGGTGATAATGAACCTGCCAAAATCTTCTGACAGATATCTGGAAACCGCATTTGACGTAATAAAAAGGGGTGTGATACACTTTTATACGATTTCCCATGAGGACGACCTATATGAGTCCAGGATAGAGTTCGTCAAAAAGGTTGCAGAAAAAAAAGGCAGGAAGATAGAGGTCATAGACAAAAAGATTGTAAGGCCCTATTCACCGAGGATGTACCACGTGGTAATGGACATACGGGTGGAATAATACATACAGAATAACAGGTGGATAAAAATGCTCAATAAAGACCCTAAAACAGACGAGAGAAACAAAGACCTCTGGTTAATTCTGCTAACCAGGATGAACGAGATAACATTTAGAGACATAAAAAATGCGGTAAACAAAATAAGTAAAAACCCAGATGTCACAGCCGCGGAAATATATCAGATAAAGATGCCAAGATCAAAAGAAAAAGCCCGATTCAATTATGAAAAAAAAGACCCTCACACCCTTTATCATCTGATCCTAAATGATCTGGACGCCATCTGTAAGAGAGGAGACGCCTACAGGACGTTCGAAACAGAAAAAGAGACAGGAGAGATTATTGAAAAATACAGGACAACTCCCGCAGGTATAATGAAGGCGGGACAGCTTGTACTGGAGCGCACTGCCACATTTTCCGATGATAGATAGGCCGCAAATAGACCGGCAAGACAGCAGAGATCATACCAGACCATTCCTGGATATATCATCCAATCATTCCCTCAGGCTGTCCTGCACCCTACAATACACACACGCACATTTTCCTTTCTCTCGCCTGTCGAAAGAGTGTACAACCGCCCCAGTCGGACACCGGGTATAGCATGCAGTGCAGTCGATACATTCCTTTCTATCAAGTACCACTGCTTTACCTGCGGGTGTTTTATCGTCTCCAACTGTGAAAACACCTTTTGGACAGACTTCGAAACACAGCCGGCATCCAATGCAACGTTCTCCATTTATCCTGATTTCCGGGATATTGACACCCCTGTAAATTGATTTGAGATTATATTTTACCAGAGGCGACCAGCCCTCAAATTCGTTTATCAGGTAAAAGATACCCACACCTATGGTAACCACTATTCCAATCGACCAGCCGAGACTGAACGACTTGGTTGGGATTAGAATGGCTGCTATCACTACCGCTATGCCAGACGAATACAGGAGTGACCATAATGGAATCCGTTTAATAGGTCTTTGAGGATAAATAACCGCATGAACCACAGAAATGGAATATACCGCAGGTAGAACGAACAAAAGTTTTGATATATCAACAAAAAGGTAAATGAAAGTGAGGACTGCTGTGAGGATAATCGGGCTGCCTATAGCCATTTCAATTCTCTGCTGAACCCCGAACTCGACCCTCCTCATCCTGGATTCATCTCCCTTCCTGTCCAGGAAATCCTTTATATGCCCGATATACACCGGCCCAAATACTGCCGTGAACCCGGTTTTTTGTCTGATATCTTTTATATCCACACCAGCGGCACATAGCTGGGGCAGAATGAGTTTTTTGTGGGAGACGTATTCTGATAAATTGGTCAATTTAACAGCATCAATAATATCTTCTCCTGAAAAATGCCCGCTAAGTGATGAACACCACACATTAATACCGCGGCTGTCGCATACTAAAAACCAGCAATCCAGTCCCACGAGGGCTTTAGCCACACGTCTTACCGTAAGTTCATAGTTTCCAGTAACTATTACAGGTGACATATCACTAGGCTCGCCAACCCTGTACAGGGCAACTGGTTCTGGGAATGGGAATAAACGGAAAATCGTTTCTAATATCGTTTGAAAAGGCTTGGATCTTAGATATTTTTGTGGGAGTTGCCTTATTTCTGGAATATAGTCAAAATCTCGTTTTGGTCTGAAAAAATTGTCAGATACGAGAATAAATAACCACAATCAGTGCAGTTAATATCAACTGAGCTGCCGCTATGGAGAGATTTAAGTTAGAATCGGATATCAAATAACGATCAATTACCATGAGAAGAACGAAGTACAGGCTCAGTAACTTAATAAATCGGATTTTTCTTCGAAGGTTCCCTGTGGCCATGACAAGATCTATTACAAAATATCCAATAAGACCAGTAACCAGGGAATATGAGAGAGAAAATAGCAATAAGGATATGTGATAGCTCCTTTCAATGATAACCGAGTGGAATAGCTGCCCTATAAAAGTTATACCAAAAATGATGGGCGGGACTGCAAGTTTAACTTTTGTTGAAGTCCTCATTTTATTTCTCAATTTCTTACTGTTGTAGTTTAGTTAATAAAACTTTTCCGGCACCCGACTTTTGATATGGAAATCCCATGCTGCATGGTGATACGTTTGAAGATGGATATTAATAAGATGACCCTGACCAATGGTGTCCATGTCCCCTACGGCGGCGTGGCATAAAAGGGCGTGACCTAGGGGATTGAAATCCGCCGAAGCACCCTTGAGACGATATATGCAACAGTGATAAAGCCATAGGTAGGCGATTACCCCATACAAGAGCCATGTCCACCACGGTGTGTCTCCGTTGCGTGGTAAAAAAAGGCCAGTGATGCCTGATACTGGCTCACAATAAGGGGATGAGGAACCATATAAATATCATTATCAGCTTTAATCAGCTTGAATCCGCGTAGATTCCAGTATTCGATGAGCTATCAGTGATGTAGTAATAGGGACCACGATGCTGAATTTGTATTTTCAGTTATTATTTCTTATTTATTCTTCACTGTCCATTGCCCCTTTGGCTGCTATCACGTCGTCTATGCGCATTATCATTATTGCCACCTCTACCGCAGACCTGATTGACTGGGTCCTTACTTTAAGAGGTTCTATTACGCCAAGTTCGAACATGTCTTTAGATTTCCCTGTGGAGACGTCTATGCCATAGGAGGTATTCCCTTTCTCATGTTCCAGGTGGAGTTTTATGATAACGTCTATAGGGTCAAGACCGGCAT
>WAQR01000073.1 GCA_015520145.1 Candidatus Hydrothermarchaeota archaeon | reverse complement strand
GAATAAATATATCGAACAGATTGGAGGTGAACAAAAGATGGCTGACTCTATGATATATGCGTATATATTCTACATATCATTTGCTATCTTTGTAATTGGTTTCATTTACCGTATTGTTAGATGGGCAAATATCCCTGTCCCTCTTAAAATAGTGACTACAGGTCAGGGGAGTATCGACAACCCAAAAAGTGGTTTTTCCATGATTCTCAGGATGGCAAGTGAAATACTATTTTTCAAGTCTCTTTTTAAAAATACGAAATATGATATAGAAACAAATGTAATCAAAAGCAACCGGATCCTCTGGCTTGGAGCGATTGTGTTCCATATTTCGTTTCTGTGGATTGTCTTAAGGCACTTTAGATTTTTTGTAGACCCCGTCCCCTCGGTAATCGCTGTCCTGCATTCGATAGATACAATTACACCCACACTTTCTTTTTCAGGTATTCTCATTGTGATAGCCCTTCTTTACCTGTTTATCAGGCGTTTAGTGTTTCCAGAACTGAGGTATATCTCAATATTATCAGACCATTTTGTCCTGTTACTGTTGCTGGCAATAGTTATAACTGGCAATCTGATGAGGTATTCTATAAGGGTGGATGTGGTGCAGGTTAAGCAATTTATGTTGAGTGTGTTGACTTTTAGCCCAATATCCATGGATATCCCGGGGATATTTGGACTCCACCTACTACTTGTATCACTTCTACTGATATATTTCCCGTTCAGCAAACTCATGCATGCACCAGGGATCTTTTTCAGCCCAACAAGAAACCAGATAAACAATCCAAGACATGTAAGGCATATTAATCCCTGGAACTATCCTGTGAAAATACAGTCGTTTGAAGAGTTTAAGAAAGAATATGAAAATGCTATGAAGGATGTGGAAGAATGAAAATAGATACAACTTTCCCAGGAAAAGATTATAAATGCTATCCGACAACTCCGAAAGATGCAGAAATAATAGGGCTACCGTTTCCAAGGGAATGGACGGTGGACGATTTCAAACTCCCGCCGAACTGGAAAGAGATATTCATTGAAAAACTCGGCGAACTGACGAAGAAATACAGGTCATGGCAGCTTTACCTCGATATCTGTGTTAGATGCGGGGCATGTGCTGATAAGTGCCATTTCTTCCTGGGCACTCAAGACCCGAAGAACATGCCTGTAGCCAGGGCAGAGCTCCTGCGTTCTGTATACAGGAGGTATTATACAACTGCCGGGAAGCTCTTCGGCCCGCTTGCAGGTGCAAGGGATCTGACTGAGGATGTGATAAAGGAACTGTACAGTTATTATTACGAATGTTCTGAGTGCAGACGGTGTTCGCTTTTCTGTCCCTATGGGATAGATACAGCAGAGATAACGATGATGGCAAGGGAACTGCTTACCTCTATCGGGCTTTCTACAAAATATATCACATCTGTAATCGCCAAGGTGTACTCGTCTGGTGGTAATAATCTTGGTATAAAACCGAAAGCATTTTATAATACAATAAAGTTCGCTGAGGAAGAGCTGGAGGAGACCACAGGGCTTAATATAAAGATACCTGTAAATAAAAAGGGTGCAGACGTACTGATGATCACCCCCTCTGCGGAGTTTTTCAGCCCATACCACTGGGGCACAATGATTGGATGGGTCAAGATGTTTCATCATATCGGGCTGAATTATACGATATCTACCTATGCAAGTGAGGGCGGAAACTTCGGGCTGTTCTTCTCTTACAATGATATGAAAAAGATAGCCCAGAGAATAGCAGATGAGGCGAAGAGGCTTGGAGTGAAACTGCTTATCGGAGGAGAATGCGGCCACCAGTGGAGGGTATGGCACAATTTCCTGGATACCATGTGCGGTCCATTGGATTTCCTGGATACCAAGTCCCCGATTACCGGCACGGATTTCGGGACGCCGCTTGTACATATCTGCGAGTTTACCGCTGACCTGATAAAACATAATAAACTGAACCTTGATCCGAGCAGGAACGATCAATATAAGGTGGTCTTTGCTGATTCCTGCAACCCTGCAAGGGCGATGGGATTGACAGAGGAGCCGAGATATATCTTGAAGAAGGTTTGTAATAATTATGTCGAAATGAAACCAGAGGCCAGCAAGGAGCGGTGCTACTGCTGCGGGTCAGGCGGCGGGCTGTTGACTGATGAGATAATGGATTTGAGGATGAAGGGCGCGACACCAAGGGCTGCGGCTATCAAAGAGACTGGAGCAAATTTTGTTGCGCTGATATGTGCAATATGCAAGGCGGCACATGTGCCTTTGCTTGAACATCACGGGATTACCGCATCAGTTGGTGGGGTTCATGAACTTTTAGGAAACGCCATTGTTCTTGAGGGTGAGAAACCGCCTGAACCAGAAGTGGAGGAAGCCGCACCAGAAGCGGTAGGAGAGTCTGAGTGTGAGCTTTGCGGTGCGACGTTCAAGACCATGGACGAGTGCTGTGAGCATGCAGAGAAGGAGCATCAGATCGCTACATCTGCCTGTGACATGGCATGTAAGGCTGTAGAAGCAGAAGCATCTGCGGAGAAGGAGTCTGAGTGTGAGCTTTGCGGTGCGAAGTTTGGTTCTATGGACGAGTGCTGCGAGCATGCAGAAAAGGAGCACCAGATAGCAAAGAGTGCCTGTGATATGGCCTGCAAGGAGGTGTAGTA
>WAQR01000072.1 GCA_015520145.1 Candidatus Hydrothermarchaeota archaeon | reverse complement strand
GTCTTAGATATCCCACCATCAAATTCGGAGGCTGGATGTCGAAATGCTCGACTATAAAGTGCAGGACATCGCTGCCTTTTATTGTTTTTTTGTTGATGATGTCCTCGATATCCACCATCTCACTGACATCCATCCCCCCTCTAAATACCACGACAGAATCACCTGAAACCCCGAATCTTTCAAGCGCCCAGTTTGACCTGATCTCTTTTCCAGTGTAATCAATCCGTTCTTTTATTACCCTGATTTTAATCTCCATCATTTTTTATAATACTCCATTTATAATACTCTATAATATTCCAAAATATTTGTGCATCTGCGGCATGACGGTTACATCCAGATACCTGCCTGCGGTCTGTGAGATGGATATGACCTTTTTGATACCCGGACCTTTTTTAACTTTTTTATTGGGAGTTACTGGTTGCAGTACCATCCCGATGCTGTCATCTATATCTGCAATTGCCTTTGAGACTGTTGATATTGTCGTTTCTGTGGTACTACTCAGGATAACGGCCTTTGCAAATGTAAAACTTTTTCTGTTCAATATCTCAATGGTCTCCAGCTCAGATCTGAATATGTCTTCCCATACCCCTGCATTGTGTTCAGGGAGTTTTATGTCTATTGCAGAGTATTTTATGTGTCGTGCAATCTTTTTTGCTTCATCCGGGAGTGTTCCGTTTGACTCCAGATACAGGTCGTAACTTTTTATCTTCTTTATCTTCTTTATCTTTTTTATAAACTCCGTGTGGAGCAGAGGCTCTCCACCTGTGAGCGATATGCTGTGCAGGTCTGGAGTCTCGAGTCTTCTAATAGTTTCGAGGACATTTTTGTCGGATACCGGGTTGTTTACCCGGGTGAACTTTCCGCTGCCAGGTACGTTTTCAATCCTGCATTGTGGGACACTCTTTGCCCTGGATTTGGGGGTGTCACAGTAATTGCAGTTCAGATTACATCCTGCAAACCGTACAAATATCTGCCTCCTCCCTGCGAACAGGCCTTCACCCTGGAAAGAAGAGAATATTTCATACAGGAAATCTTCCATTTTTCACAACCTCGATGCGAACCCTTGCACCCTGTCCTGCCACTTCGTCAACTCCAACAGTGAAAGATTCTATATTGTCATAACCCCTCTTTTTAAATTCATCGAGCAGTGCCTTACCGAGGTATCCTGAGATGTCTTCTGCACTGAGGCTTTTTATGGGCAGAAATACGACATCTGCTATGGGAAAGACATATCTTTTGTCACGGATTTTCAGTTCAACTTCTGCCTGATGCGTTTTTCCGCACTTTCGGGTTGTTACAATCTCCCTGCTTTTCTCTGCTATTAAAACCCTGTGGTCTAATTTTTTTATTATCCCTCTGACGATATCCTTGCATTCGATAAAGTCCACTACAAGCCCGCGTGCGTCTGTATCCCTGCCTTCAATCTCAAGGGTTACGGTATAGTTGTGCCCGTGCAGCCTTCCGCATCTGTCGTGTCCTACTATGAGATGGCACGCAGAAAATTTCAATCCCAGTTTGCTCCCGTCAAGTACGATCTTCATGATACAGAGAATCGGTGTTTGATAATAAATACTTTAGCTTAGGTCTAAGCTTAGGTCTATCTTGGGATCTGGGTGGACTTGTGCTGGAAAACTCCAGAAAAAGGCCATCCCAAACAAGCAAAGCTTATATTATATGAGGTGCTATGTACTGGATGAGATGTAGTAAAGTAGTAAAAACAAACGAGAATTACGATAATTAAAACAAGGTGTATTTTTTGACAAAAATAACAGTTGCTCACAGCCCTGATTCAGACGATGCGTTCATGTTCTATGCCCTTGCAGAAAAGAAGGTCCAGACAGGAAAATTTGAATTCGACCATGTACTTGGTGACATCGAGACACTAAACCATGCAGCGATGGAAGGTAAGTACGAGGTAAGTGCGATATCCATTCACGCCTACCCGTATGTCGCAGATAAATATGCTCTTTTGAGAAGTGGTGCGAGCATGGGGTACAGATATGGGCCGATTGTCGTTTCTAAAAAGAGTTTAGACCGCATTAGAGGAAAGATGGTTGCCGTGCCAGGAAAACTCACCTCGGCATATCTTGAACTCAGGCTGTTTGAAGAGGATTTTACACCTGTTGTGATGAAGTTTGATGGTATCATCGATGCGGTTGAGAGCGGGGTGGTCGATGCAGGGCTTATAATCCACGAGGGGCAGCTGACATATAAATATCACAACCTCCACAAAGTCGTTGATCTTGGAGAGTGGTGGTACGAGGAGACCAGACTCCCGCTGCCGCTTGGAGGGAATGTCATCAGAAAAGATCTTGGATGGGAAACGATGGAAGAGGTTTCAGGGTACATCAAAGAAAGCATTGTATACGCGCTTGAACACGAGGACGAAGCGCTGGATTATGCCATGAGATACGGAGGGGAACTGTTGAGGCTAAAAGGCGAGAAAGGTGAGAAAGGCGAGAATTCCAATCGATTAGACTCATCTCGTAGTTTAGACGAAGTGAGGGAAGATGTCAGGAGATTTGTCAAGATGTATGTGAACGAATATACCGCAGACTATGGAAATGATGGGATGAAAGCGATAAAACTGCTTTTGGATATGGCCTATGAGAAGGGAATGCTGGAGAGGAAGGTTAGCGTAGAGTTTTTGTAACACTTTGTAACACTTGAAATGGTTGTGCATGATAAGCCATATATCGTACTAAGTGCGAAATGTTTATATATAGTCCTACTACATTTATTGTAAGTTTAATGTCAAAAAATTGGAGGTGACTAAATGCCCACAGTAAATGTTGGAGGAAAAGATTTACCAGTCGATGAAGAAGGATATCTACAAGACCCTTCACTTTGGACAAAAGAGATAGCAGAGGCATTCGCAGAAAAAGATGGAATAAAATTAACAGACGAACACTGGGAGATCATCAATTTCTTGAGGAACTACTATCAAGAATATGAGATTGCACCTGCGATCAGGGTCCTTGTAAAAGAGATAAAGAAAGCCTTCGGTCCAGAAAAAGGAAATCTAAAGTACGTTTACAAACTCTTCCCAGCAGGACCGGCGAAACAGGCATGTAAATTTGCAGGGTTACCAAAACCGACTGGCTGTGTGTAAATCCTCGAGAATCTTTAAATAAGACGATTTGAATAAGACAACAATTGGAGGAAACCCTCCAACTCTTTTTTATTTTTTTCTGGTACAGGAAGTCTTCTATTTCAGTTGATTTAGTTGATATTGTTTTTGGTTATAATTTTAGAATCTCTTTTCCTCTGTCCAGAGATATTGCACAGGGTACAGCAACTTTTGCTGAAGCCCTTTTTAAAGCACTTTTTGCTATCGCATAATTTTGCGGACTTGTCTTTATTGTGATAAGTTTTTGACCTTTTTTGACTCTTGCACCCAGACCTACGGCCTTCCCGAACGCCCTCCGCATACCGTCCGAGACCCTGTCAGCACCTGCACCAGATGCCATCTTGTTCTCCCGTAGGATCTCATGTGGGAAAACCCTGCATTTGAGATAATAACCTGTTTTCCCGGTATTCTTTACCATGTACCTGTTCGATGATATCCTCGCAGCCTCAAGTGAATTATGGGTAAGCTGGCCTGCTTCTTTTGCAACAAGAGATAGTTCTATCTCAAATTTATCTGCCCCTGCAAGGTCGCCCATGTCGAATATAGTAATCTTCGGCATAGGTGTGCCTCTCATGTATTCTTTCCGTGTATATGACCGCTTCTTTGGTATCCTGTAAACTCTACCTGGTTTGATTCCCATTATTGGATTCCTCCTAGTAACATAACACATCTTTATTTTGAATATAAATCTTTCTGTCAAATCAGTGTCAAATCAGAGAATTTTTCTGCTGCTGTGCACTAACTTGGCACTAAGCAGCGAAGTTAATATAGATATAAATAATATAAATTATAAATTAAAAACAGATAACGATAATAACAGAGAGGGAATAGAAGATGATTTGTAAACTCACTGGCAGGCTTGAGGATGTCGGTGAAGATTCGGCAATCCTCGGGATTAACGGGATATCGTATGAGATACATATCCCGAGCAATCTGAGGGTGCTTTTAAAGAGGAAGATGCATGAAGAGTCAGAGAGCATGGGAGATGGGGGCGAAACAACGTTCTATATCATCGACTATATTGAGATGAGGGGCGGGCACGGAAATCTCACTCCGAGATTGATTGGCTTCATCTCGCCTGTTGATAAGGAGTTTTTTGAGATATTCACACAGGTATCTGGGTTCGGGATAAAAAAAGCGCTGAAATCGCTGACTGTGCCTGTGAATAAAATTGCCGTTGCTATCGAGACAGGGGATGTCAGGTCTCTTGCCGCACTGCCAGGTATCGGGAAGAGGACTGCTGATAAGATTGTTGCAGAACTTAAAGGGAAGGTTGCAAAATTTGCGCTTCAAAAGGCCAGGGAGATGGAAGATACTGGCGGGAGGGAGGTGTCGATGGATATAAAGGCCGAAGCCCTGGATGTCCTGCTCCAGCTTGGATATAAGCGATACGAGGCAGAGGAGATGATTGATGCCGTGCTTGAAAAGGATAGAGAGGTAAAGGATTCTGAGGAACTTATCAGGGCAATATTCCGGGAGCGGGCAGCATTTTGATTTTATTTTGCATTACCCAGTCTTACCTTTTCCTACCTTTATGCCCTCTATTTATACCCTCTATATACTCAATAATCTTGCAGCATCCTTTGCAGAATATGTGATAATCAAATCTGCACCTGCCCTCTTGATAGAGGTCAGGATTTCATGTATGATCTTATCCTCGTCTATGTCCCACAATTTTGCCGCTGCCTTTATCATTGAATACTCCCCGCTTACATTGTATGCAGCAGTAGGCACTCTAAACTCGCTTTTGATCCTGTAGATAACATCAAGATATGAAAGTGCGGGTTTGACCATTACGATGTCAGCACCCTCCTCGATATCCAGATACACCTCCTGTATTGCCTCATCTGAATTTGCAGTATCCATCTGATAGCCTTTCCTGTCACCAAATTCAGGCGCGGATTCTGCTGCATCTCTAAAAGGCCAGTAAAAGGCAGACGCATATTTTGCAGCATAAGACATGATTATCGTGTCCTCGAACCTGCTTTCGTCAAGTGCCATCCTAATGGACGCCACCCTCCCGTCCATCATGTCACTTGGAGCAACGATATCAGCCCCAGCTTCCGCATGGCTTACCGCGATCTTTGCCAGCAAATCAAGTGTCGGGTCATTTAGAACTCTCTCGTTTTCTATTATACCGCAGTGCCCGTGACTGGTGTATTCGCAAAGGCATATATCTGTGATGACTATCAGGTCGTCCCCGACCTCGTCTTTGATTTCTCTCACCGCCCTCTGGACTATACCGTCAGGATTATATGCCTCACTGCCCTTCTCATCTTTCTTTTCAGGGATACCGAATAAAATGACCGCGGGGATGCCGAGGCTGACAATCTCCAGGGCCTCATCCCTGACCTCGCTTAGTGGCAGTCTAAATTGTGACGGCATAGAACCAATCTCTATTCTCTGGTCAATACTCTCATCCACGAACATGGGTGAGACCAGATCATTTTTTGTAAGACAGGTCTCCTTTACAAGACCCCGTATCTTCTCATTTTTCCTAAGTCGTCTCATCCTCTTCTCAGGGAACATTGTATCTCCTCTCATTTCCCTCATTGGCGGTTCGATATATTAAAACTTATGCCGGAGGTCTCTTATAAAAAGCTTCTCTGAATTTTCTATTAGAGCCTTGTCTCCGGTCTCTGCTGCCCGTTTTATTTTTTCTGTGATAGGGAACATTGTCCTGTTCACAATTACCCGGGTTAGGTCGTCCAGGATCTCTTTTTCTCTTTCCCCGATACCGTTTCCAAGCATATACAGTGCCTTCTCCAGCTCTTTTTGTCTTATGTGCTCAGCCTTTCTGAATACCGCCTTTACGATCTCCTCTACATCTATCCGGTAGATCTGTTTTATCAAAAGTGCAATCTCTTCTTCAAGGATCTTTTCTACTTTGATGGCCTCCATCTCTCTTAGATGCCTGTTTTTGTCAGCGATTTCTTTGAGGTTGTCGATATTGAGCAGGTCAACCCCCGGGATATCTGCCGCCTTTTCGTCTACTGCCCTTGGAATGGATACGTCTATTATAACTATATCTTTCCTGTTTTTGATCCTGTTCTTGACCGACCCTTTAGACCCTTTGAGTGACTCTTCAATCATCTCTTTTGTTAAGAGGACTTTTGGAGCACTGGTGGCAGTGATCACAAGGTCGGATTTTGCAATACCTTCCCTGATGTCCTGGAATCTTAGAACTGAGGCACCAAGGTCTTTTGCTATCTTCTCACCGCGTTCCAGTGTCCTGTTCGACACGACAAGTGATCCGAGGTTATGTTCCGAGATTGCCCTGGCGATAAGGGAGCCCATCTCACCTGCACCAACGAGGAGTACGTTTTTGCCTTCAAGTGTCCCCAGGACCTGTTCTGCAAGTTCAACTGCCGCACTTCCTATAGATACCGCACCTTTATTGATGTTTGTCTCTGTCCTTGCCCTCTTTCCTACATTGATCGCTTTTGTGAATATCTTTTTGAAAAAAGGCCCGACTGTATTCGCGTTTACTGCAAGCTGATATGCGTCTCTTACCTGTCCCAGTATCTGGTCCTCCCCTACCAGCATGGATTCAAGACCTGAGGTAAGCCTTAAGAGATGATGTACGGCTGTTGTATGGTAATCTATTTCCACGACATCATGGAACTTTTTCGAGCTGCTTATCATGTTATCAAGCAGGTCCTCTGACCTGATTTTAGAGGTCTTGCGGAGAAGGGGCTTTTTCATCTTTGATATCATCTGTTCCATGAGATAGTCGAGGATATCGTGGTAGGCCTGGTCCACGTCCTCTGAAGCGGCGAATATCTCCACCCTGTTGCATGTCTGGATAATCACGCATTCTTTTACTGAAGGGAGATTGTAAATCTCGGTAACTGCCTTTTTTACATCTGGAAATGAGACCTTTTCCAGGGTAGGTATGTCTGCCTTTTTGTGGGTGACTCTAAGATTTATTGTGTGCAATTTTTATAACTCCAGTATCTCTTTGGCCTTTTTGATGTCGCCTTTTTTTAAACACATTGTTATATCCGGCCTATTTATAATTTCCCGCAAAATCTTTTTTCTTTCATCTTGGTTTTTGATTCGCTCTTTTAGTTTCTCTCGTGCAAACTCTTCAAGTTCTATTAATAAGATGTCCTCGGGGGTAACGGCTTTTTTGATCCTGTTTTTTAAGGTTTTTGTAACGGCAGGACTTTTGCCTGTTGTGGAGATTGCAATCATCACGTCTCCGATTTTCAAAGTTGCAGGGATGATGAAGTCGGATACTGCATCTGCTCTATTGACCAGTTTTCCTAACGTCTTTGAGAGTATTTCTATCTCTTTGTTGAGTTTTTCATCGTTTGTTGCTATTGATACGACGTCTGCTTTGTCGATGTGGATTTTCCAGGAATCCTGGATGGAAGGCGCTGCCTGTTCTACTTGTTCTTCTGTCTTTTTGCCTCCTTTTGCAATATTTTGTAGATCAATTTCTTTTTTTAATAGCTTTAAGTTTGGATGTCTGAACTTATCTAGTTTGACTGTGAAATCTCTGCTTATGGCAGTGACTTTTGCACCGGCATCAAGGAACTTCAGGATCCTCCGTTCAGCTACTTTACCCCCTCCAAATACTACGACTGTTTTGTCCTTCAGGTTTAAGATGACCGGAAGCATTTTAATCTCTTTTCTAAAAAAGTAGGTCTCAGGCAATAACCGTGTTCTTCTGCCTGCTCACTCCTGCCGTGAGATCCCCGGTAGGTTTTTCTCTCCCTTTAAATTCGGCAAACTCTTCTCTGATATTTGAAAGATGTTTAGAGAGCACATCTATCCTTTCAGTCTGTGCATCTATGCGCGATGAACGTGATGAGATGGTGTCTGTACCGCTGTTCGTTTCGGCAACGCCACTGCCAGGCTCGGTGAGCTGGAGATTTGTGTCTTCAATGCGGGAACTGATCTCATCTACTCTGCCCTCAAGGCGGTGTACACCTGCCTTTATCTCGTTCAGGTCAGGTATGGGGAGTTCTTTGATAGCTTCTCTAACTGCATATTTCATAAGTAGTCTAACTGGATTCTGAGCTTAATAAATGTTTGGTAAATGCTTTAATTTTCTACCACATAGCTACCGGCGCTGTTGGCATATATCCAGTACCCGTGTCCAGGGGTCATCTCTGTCAGCGGGTCACGCGGGTCTGTTGACATCTTCCAGCCGCCGCCTATCCATCCGTATACCACCGAATAGTTGCCATCAATCGATGCCAGGACGGATTGGAGGCTCGTGTTCTCTGGTACAACCGGTATGGATATCAGGTTCCAGCCTGGGGAGAGCGGGATGCTGTAGGTTGCCAGGGTGCTATTCACTGTTATGTTTATCTCATCTATATCACTGTTTCCGGAGTTATCCAGGGCGAGGACACTTATAGTGTGATTTGATTCGTTAAGCCCAGAGATTGTAAAGCTTGTCTCATTTGTCGTTCCGTTATACAGGTTATCTATGTAGATGAGATAATCCAACATGCCTGAATTATCGCTTCCTTCCCAGGTCAATGTAAAGTTGGTGGGAACGACAGCATCATTTTGCGGGCTGGTAATGTTTACTGACGGGGATATTATGTCCTCCACATTGATTCGTGTTATGGATACCCTGGTAAAGGGACTTCCTGCAAAAGTCCCGGAGGATACCGCCCTGATTAAATATTCGCCAGAGAGTGATGTATCCTGGAAAATGCCTGTGTAATTCCCATCGTTTGGCGAGGAATCTCCGTGCGTTCCGTCGTCGTAAAGGGGCATCTGGATTATCTGTCCATCTGGTCTGGTGATGTTCACGTCAACCGCAGCACCTGTAACTGGTGTCGTGTCATTTTTGACTGTTACAAGGATTTCAAGGGTTTCGTTTTGTATCAGATAGGAAGCGTTGAGATTCACTTCGGCATTGAGTGTGGTGTCTAGTGTAACTCTGCTTGCAAAGTATTCATCGGCTCCAAGAACACTGGCAGCGGTTGTGGTCATTGTCCAGTATCCTGAGTCTGGATTGCTGACTACGTAGTATTCGTAGGTCGTGTTTGATGTGTAGTTGATGCCAGGGGCCGGTCCGTTTACAGGCGTGCCGTCAGGTTTTGTTAAGGTGAGGTCAAGGTCAGCATTGGTGTCGTTGTTCCAGATTATTTCGAATTTGATTCGTTTTATCGTGGGGTCGATTAGTATCTGTCTTGTTCTTGTCTGACCCTGGGATATACTGCCTTCTGATTGAAGGTAGCCCTGCGAGATGCAGCCTTTGCAGAAGATTATGTAATCGTCTCCTCCTGCTGCCAATGTGGATGCCAGGCTGGAAGCAGATGCTCCACTTCCACTTAAGTCGCATTTTGTCCCGCATTTTTTTAGTGCGGTGTAAAGTGTACCGGCGAAGTAATGTCTACT
>WAQR01000071.1 GCA_015520145.1 Candidatus Hydrothermarchaeota archaeon | reverse complement strand
TGCAACAGCTAGGACAAAAATGGCAATTCTAAGAAACACCAAGTTTCTGCAGCTCCCAAAGGGTTTCGTTCAGTTTTTCTAGGCTCGTTCCATATCCTGCCCAGTCACCCTCCTTCAGGTATTTCTGGGCCTCTGCATAATAGAAAATGGCTTCATCCAGAAGTTCTTCTGGGGTTACAGCAGTACCTCTCTTTTTCTTTCCCACCTGTTTCTCCGCTTTTTCCACTCCGCCCTCTACGGCAGCCGCTTCACCAAATACCACTGCAAGTGCATCTTCAAGCGTTTTTTGCATGGTAAGCCTGTCTCCAAAGGCTACAATCACCCTCTTCAACTCAGGGATTGACCCCTCGGCCTCTTCTGCCTTGATATACACAGGCTCAACATATAAAAGAGAGTTTTCGACAGGGATTACAAGGAGGTTTCCTCTGATAACTTTTGAACCCCCCTGCCCCCACAATGTGAACAGCTCGGAAATCTCAGGGTCCTGGTCTATCCTTGCCTCTATCTGGATAGGACCATATATCAGTTCGCCTTTCTGGAAGTTGTAAACAATCTTTTCTCCATAATATGGGGCGTCCGCCCTGGCAGCCATCCAGGCAATCATATTCGGCTTGTTTTTGGGCGTGAATGGCAGGAGTATTATGAACTCCTCCTTCTTTTCTCCCGGGAGTTTTGTTATAAGATAATACGGCTCCATATCCACGGTCTCTGCCTCATATTTCTCCCTTGGTACCTGCCAGACATCCTCTTTGTTATAAAATACCCCGGGATCGTTCATGTGATAAACCGCGTATTTTGATGCCTGGATACTGAAGAGGTCCTCAGGATATCTGACATGTGACCTCAGGTCTTCCGGCATGTCTGTACTGGGCTTGAAAAGACCTTTAAAGATGTTTGAATATGTCTGGATGATCGGGTCGTTTTCATCGAAGATATAAAAATCGACTGTCCCATCATAGGCATCGATTACAACCTTTACCGAGTTCCTGATATAGTTTATCCTCGAATATGGCTCAGAATACGGGTATCTGTCTGTTACTGTATATGCATCGATTATCCAGTAAATCCTCCCGCCAGATAAAACGACATAGGGATCGCTGTCATATATCAGAAACGGGGCTATGACCGATACCCGCTCTCTTATATTCCTGTAAAAGAGTATCCTCGAATCCGATTTAATAGAATTGCTGACCAGGATATTTATACTGCCAAAGTGAGCTGCGATTATTATCCTCCTGAATATGGATGAAAACTCTATCCCACCCTTGCCATCATATGTGCCGTATACATTCTCTGTCCCTTTGGGATAGTCGAATTCCTTTGTGGTGGTCCTTGTTATAACGTATTCGTCTGTCAATTCCCCGTAATATATACCAGGTTCTGTAATATTGAAAAATTTGGATCGTGGCGGTATATCTGCCACATACATCACAGGGAGACCTTCTTTTGCGACGTCCCTTACAGGACTCATTGAGATGCCGTACCCGTGAGTAAATGCGAGATGTGTGTTCACCCACGACTTCTCTGTTAGAAGTTTACTGTTCAACTCTCTTGCAGAGAGCATTACCTGGGTATAGCTCCCGTTGATGTTATATCTATCTACATCCACGTCATTGAAATCGTAATACGTCCTTATCTCCTGTTTCTGCTCATAGGTGGTTCTCAAAGGCCGCCAGTCCCACAAACGGATGTTGTCGATTGTCTTGTTATTTTCTATTATGTCTTCATAGGTAAGGTTATAATTTGCTGGGAACGGCACCTCCTTCAGGTCTGTTAATCCATAAGCCTCTTTTGTAAATTTTATGTTGTTTATGATGTACGGTCTTTCAAGATTCGATTCATCAGGTGCTACCTTGTACTGCTGTACTACCCCGGATAGCGTGCCGCCAAGTATGCCGACAATTAAAAGGAGGGCAACCCCTGCTACAGGTAGTTTTGTCTTACCCAGTTTTATTGATGCAAAAAACAGGAGCGCTGTAATAAATGAGAGAACCGCCATCAATGTCCTCACAGGAAGGTCAACATTTACGTCCGTATATCCTGCACCGTAAATCGCCCCTCTTGCAGAATACAGTATAGAGTACCTGTCCAGTAGATAACTTACAGATATAAGGAGGAATGCAAATCCGCCTAGTAGTAAAATATGATTTATTGCCTTAGTGCTGAATATCGGTATCTCCAGTCTGAAGTTTCCATAGTCGTCACTGTCTCTTACAAGCCCTCCAGACGACAGGAAATATATCCCGAAGACCACAAGGCCCACACCCACCAATCCCAGGAAGAGGACATTTTTCACATACAGATAAAATGGCAGGGTGAAGACATAAAACCCGATATCTTTTGAAAAAATCGGGTCAGCGAGATTAAATGGCACCTGGTCAAAGTATCTTAAAACGACTTCCCAGCCAGCACTGGCGACAATCCCCATGAAGATACTGAAAATAAATACTAAAAGAAATGTAAGGCCGGTTAATTCAATCTCTTTATTTAATGAATTTTTCAACGCCACCTTCACGTTAAAATATGCGAATAGAAAGAAGAGGATAGTTCCAATTATCCATAAAACAATCTTTGTCTTCAATATTGTAAGGAATACGCTCACGTAACCGATATTGATAAACCAGAGGTAATTTGTATAGAGGTCTATGCCTACTGGCAGGAACAATACGGCAATCAAAATATATGCAAATCTCATATTGGTATAACTAGAAAACTAATAGTATTTAAGTATTGAGGTTGTTCAGGGCTTTTGTGTATTATCTGGTAATTATTTCGTTTCATGATCCTGCCTCCTTTCTGGGTTCTGCCTTCTGTATTTCACGACCCGGTAGACAATCTTCTCTACATAGATACCATTGAGTTTCATACAAAATGTGTTGAAACCAGACTTAAACCATGGAGGAATCTTTGGCAGATAACACAGGCCGCTTCCGTGACTACTCAACTAAATACCTACAAAAAAAGCGTCATATTTTTATTTTTCTGATGATTGTTATGGCGATGTGGGGTACGCTGTAGACCTATCTGTGTAGACAGGAAGATTATTCCAAACAGTATTAGTAGTAACCCCTGTTCCATGGTGTGGAATCTATAAGGGGGGATATTTAAAGGTAACGACATTTAAGATATAAGAAGGCATAGTACCAGGAACTTCAATATTCTGATACCGAGCTAGCTAAAGCTTGTGGGTTAGAAAAACCGTTAGTGCATATATCATCCTTCAGGGTTAAAAATATTCAAACTCTCTGCCTTTGCCGCTCTTAGCAGGTTTTCATCACAACATACAAATTCTTCTATCTCTGGCCTCCAAGTGAGTGCGGTATACAGATGGATGGCGTCGTTTATAGGTATGTGATGTTTGATTATGTATTCAATGCTGAAAGTTATAAAAAGCGGATTGACCGTCTAAAGAATTAGAGCACCACTTTCATTCAATTCCTTCACGTCCTGTGAGAAGAAACCAGCACATCATCTCCATCCCATGCCATGTCAAATAAGACTTCAATCTCTCTTATCCCTTTTTCAAATCCGGGATTGCCATAGTATTTTACAAAGGCAGAAGTATCTATGTATCTATTCATATCGCCTCTTCCCGCATTTTTCTCACAGCCAGGGAGAGGGTTTCTCCAGATTTTTCTCCAGCCTTGCCTATGATATCCCTAATTTCCTCCAGAGAACCTGCCTGCATTTCATATTTCAAAGCAAGCTGTCTGATAGCATCTCGAACGGTTTCAGAAGTTTTAATTCTTCTTCTAATTAAAGAGTTCGACATATCTTTTATTTCCCTGATTCTTGAGGATGACATCTTTATCACTTATAACCTTTGAGTTTTGTAACTTAAAAGGATTTTGTTAGAATCGCTGTAATCCTCCCATCTTTTACCGCAGAAGATGCGCTTGGGATGAATTCTGCCGATTTCTCTGCCCACGCTGTTTTTCTTTTTGCCAGGTTTTCTGTCTATTTGTTAAGGAGATGCCGGGAGGTACTCTATCCCTAAAAATCCCTGCACCAGATAACGTACCCTACATCAAAACCATCTCATAAATACTCCAATCGTGATTACAGATATTACGATCTGCACCGCCAAAACGCCGCCAACGACTTCGTATTCATAGGCACTACCTTTTATTTTCCTGATGATTGTTATGGCGATATGGGGGACGCTGTAGATCTTGCTCCTGACGGCCAGGGAGCCGTCTCCCATGACCTTTGCACTCCATTCCGGTTCGAACCGCCTCCTGGCCTTTAGCAGGAATTCCAGATAGTGCCCAATTGGACTTTCCCAAGAACCGGGAAGGTCATCATCGAATGACCTGCATTGATCACCATTATGGGTATTGGCACAAGGAAGGTAAGGAAGACCTTTTCTCTTTGCGTCAATCCAATCCTCCAGCCGAGCATGTCGTCCACCATCCCGATCATTGTTGCAATGAGTATACTTGCAAGAGCTGCAAGAAGAAATGTCATTGAGCCGTTGGTGTAATAAAAGGTTTCCAGAGCTATGTAGAACAGTGTTGCCTGCACGGTTCCAAAAATAACTGTAACCCTGCCCTCCTCTTGATCCACCCGGGAAGAGATGCCAGGGTCGATATGAAGCTTATTGCGAGCAGTATTAATAGTATCCTCGGTTCCATGACGTAGAATCTATAAGGGGGTGTTTAAAGGTAACGAAGTCTTGTTCTATATTTCGTTGCCAAGGATTTTCGTGCGGTTTTTCTTTTTGTCTGGTTTTCGGTCTTTCTATTAGGGGATGCGAGGGGGATATTTATGGCAAAAATGCTGGGGGGTGGATGTTGGGGGGTTTATTGGGTAACATTTATCTCCCCCCACTTAAGCTTGCAATGACCCGATAATATTTATCCATCGCCATCTCTTTTTCAAAATTCTCCTCAAAACATCTCCTTGCATTTGCCTTCATCTCATCCAGTAGTTTCCAGTCATCTTTAAGCACAGTTACTGCCTTTACCAGCCCCTCTACATCTCTCTGTTTCACCCGAAAGCCACACTTGTGTTCCTCGATTATATCAGAGACTTCTGAATCTTGCCCTACAAGCCCGATTATTGCACTACCCGCAGCAAGATAGGCATATAGTTTAGATGGCACCGCTAAACCTTCCACACTCTTCTCCAGTGAAACTATAGATATATCTCCACAGGTCAGTGAGTAGGGCAGTTTTTCAACAGGCTGATATGGCAGGAATAATACATTATTCAAATTAAACTTTTCTGCCATCCTTTTGAGCTTCTCCTTTTTACCGCCTTCTCCAATGAATAAAAATGCAATATCTTCATCTTCCAACTCCTTGGCAGCCCTTATGACGGTTTCTAGATCGTGGAATAAACCCATGTTTCCTGAGTAGAGTACTACTAATTTATCCTCCAGCTCCAGAATCTTACAGAAATCATTATTGTTTTTTTTAAGCGGCATTATGACATTTCCGTCTGCCCAGTTGTGTATCACTCTAAGCTTTTCCGGCTGGTCTATATAATCTTTTACCCTTTCTTCCATATGCTCTCCAAGTACAACCACAACACCAGCACATCCATAAACCCATCTGTTCATCGTTCTCCAAGTTCTGGATATCAAGCTGTCATCCTTCAGATAACCAAGCTTAACTGCAATATCTGGGTAGACGTCGTGAACCAGAAATGCATATTTCTGGCCCCTAAGTGTATTCATTATCGCCCCTATTATCGGAAGAAAGGGTGGATTGGAAACTATTAAAAGAGGTGTTTTTTTGGAGAACAGTGTAGCCAG
>WAQR01000070.1 GCA_015520145.1 Candidatus Hydrothermarchaeota archaeon | reverse complement strand
CTGCAATGGATGGAACGTTCTGATTTGCAGTACCGGTGTCGTCATCCACCCGGACGTTCGTACTCCAGGTAGAGCCGCCGTCTGTAGATTTCGCAAAGTAGATATCGTAGTTGCCGTTCCTGTAGTCCTGCCATACAATATAGATATTGCCGGATGCGTCCACCGCTATGGATGGATAGTACTGATTTGCAGTGCCTGATGCAGCATCGCTCACGTTAACACTTGCCCCGAAAAGGGCGTAAGCGGCAGGCGCCCCGCTTAAAAGTGCCATAAAAACCACCAAAAATAGCATAGATCCCATACGCATTCTCACGTTTTCCACCTTATCACGCCTCCTGTTCGTCTAAAATCCTGAAGTGCCCCTGAATCAAGAGTCTTCCAGGCTTTTAAGCCTTCTTCATAATAGTTATCGTCTCCACAGTTAAGTTATATATTATTGTGCAATTTGTAATATAACTTTTACGGTCTCTTTTCAGGTGCTGCCAGAGGTCATCCAATTAACGCTCCCAAAACCCTATTTTAATTGGACAGTCCCTCTTTTGCAGACGATAGATTAATGGAACTATGGAGGGCTTAACCGATGACCGATGGCTAAATTAGGAGCTAAAAAACTGGGGACAGGGGTCTGGCGAGTCGAGTGTGAAGATTAAGACGAAATAACTGGTGAAAAATTAAATATCACTGGATTTTGAGATAGCGCCGTATAGAACATTCCGCGCCATTTTACACCATTTCACACAAGCGTAATCCGAAGTTTCGAGTAACCTCCGGTTATCTTCACTTTAAATCCCATCTTTTTTAATGCAGTCTCCAAAAATGTCTGTATGAACGCCCTGCCTGTTCCAGAACCCAGGATAATGGTGAATTCTCTTTCAGAGGTCTTGCCGAGCTTGAAGAAATTGCATATCTCCTGCCGCCTCAAAAATCCTTCGACTGAATCAATCTTTTGTCCGAGCTGTTCTGCATGGGATCTGGCAATCTCGGTGTGGATCTTCCAGAACACGTCTGCATTAGTTGAACGTTCAAGCTCTTTTAAAAACAGTATCCAGTGGTCGAGGTCGAGTATTACATGCTCCCCGCTGGAGAGCAGTTCCGTATATGCCTTAATCCTCTCGCTACCAGCCTTCTCGAATATCTCCCTGTTTCTCGCATAGAAACGCAGTGCCTCCCTTACTGCCCTGCTTCTTGAAAGCCCTGATTCTTTTATCAGACGTTCGAATATCTCTTTTGTCTCTTCGTCAAGACTGGCGGTTATGGTAGCAGATTTCTTCATGGAGATGTTTCATTTTTTACCAAATATAAAAAAGTAGTTATGCCCCGTTCATAAAAATTAAGAAAATGTCTTAAAAAAGCGTAAATATTTCTAAATTAAACTTAAATATTAAAAAAATGTCAGAATAAGAACTTATAGTTCATAAATAGTTTTTTATATTCTTTTTTTATTATACAGGCTACATCTACAATATTTTAAAACCAAAGGAGGTAGCAAATGAGACAGATAGCATTTTATGGAAAGGGTGGCATCGGGAAATCCACCACCCAGCAGAATACCGCTGCTGCGATGTCAGGACTTGGGAACAGGATCATGGTCGTAGGATGTGACCCAAAAGCAGACTGCACAAGACTTCTCCTTCACGGGAAGAGGCAGCAGACGGTTCTGGACACATTGAGAGAGGTAGGGCCTGAGAATGTCAAACTTGACACAGTGTGCTCAAAAGGGTTTGGCGGGGTGATATGCGTCGAATCCGGCGGCCCTGAACCGGGTGTCGGATGCGGCGGCCGAGGTGTCATCACATCCATCCAGACTCTAGAAGCACTCGGCGCGTACAGTAACGGCCTGGACTTCGTGTTCTACGATGTCCTCGGTGACGTGGTCTGCGGCGGGTTTGCCATGCCGATTAGAGAAGGTTATGCCAGAGAGATATATATCGTAGTATCCGGCGAATACATGGCACTTTATGCAGCAAACAACATCTGCAAAGGAATAGCCAAGTTCGCAACCAGAGGATATGCCAGGCTTGGGGGAATAATCTGCAACTCCAGGAAAGTGGAAAACGAAGCAGAGCTTGTAAGCGAGTTTGCAAAGCGGCTCAATTCCAGGATGATCCACTTTATACCCAGGGACAACATCGTCCAGAAAGCAGAGATCAACAAGAAGACGGTCGTAGATTTCGACAATACATGTCCCCAGGCGCAGGAGTACAAAACACTTGCCAGGAAGATTGTAGACAACCAGGACTTTGCAATCCCAACCCCAATAACCCAGGACGAGCTGGAAGAGTTGATGAAAGATTTCGGGATTGTTGATTAAATGCAGACTAATGCAAATTAAACAGACTAATGCAGATTAAAAGGAGATATTTAAAAGGTGAGATGAAATGAAGATGATTAGGGCAATTGTAAGACCAGAGAAAGCAGAGAACGTCGCAGAATCTCTTGCGGCAGCAGGGTTCCCTGCCCTGACAAAGATGGAGGTCTACGGCAGGGGAAAGCAGAGAGGGATTACCATAGATGAGATACACTATGAAGAGCTTCCAAAGACCATGATCATGATGGTCGTTGAGGACAGCGACGTTAAGGGAGTGACCGACTGCATCCAGACAAGTGCCAGGACAGGACACTTTGGTGATGGAAAGATCTTCGTCACAGACGTTGAAGAGACCTACACGATAAGGACCGGAGAGAAGGGACTTTAGGTTCAAGGGTGTCAAGGGGTTTTAGACATGAAGGAGATTATCGCCCTTATAAGGGTTAACAAGATACAGAAGACCAGGGACGCCCTGGCAGAGAAAGGATTCTATTCCATGACCGTAAACCAGGTTCTCGGCCGCGGCAGGCAGAAGGGGATTCACTACGAGATAAAGTCAGGTGATGTGCCTGACTACGATAAGGTGGCAAGATTGAACTACATCCCCAAGAGGATGGTGACAATGATGGTCCCGGACATCCATGTCGACGAGATAGTAAATACCATAATCGAAACCAACAGGACCGGCAACTACGGTGACGGGAAGATATTCGTCTGCCCTCTTGAAGATGCCATAAGGGTCAGGACAAAAGAGACCGGTGAGATTGCTCTGTATCAATGAATGCGCAGGTAATCAGTGCGGTCAGTGAGGTGAAAATTTTATGATGGACAATATAAATAACGACATAAATATCGAGTACAGGACGTCATGCGAAGCCAAGGTTATTGCAGCCCATCCGTGCTACAGCAGCAGGGCACACCGCACATTCGGCAGGGTTCACCTGCCAGTGGCACCGAGATGCAATATCCAGTGCAATTTCTGTGTACGCAAATTCGCATGTGCAAACGAGAACAGGCCGGGCGTAACGACAAGGGTAATCCGCCCTGATGAAGCAGTAAGAACTGTGAGAACTGCACTTCTAAACGAACCGCGTATACGCGTTGTGGGTATTGCAGGACCTGGAGACCCGCTGGCAAATGACGAGACTATCGAGACGTTCAATCTGGTAAGAGAAGAGTTTCCAGATCTCATAAGGTGCATGAGTACCAACGGCCTGCTTTTGCCTGAGAGGATCGAAGAGCTGGATGCAGCAGGAGTAGTAACACTCACGGTAACGGTAAATGCTGTCGACCCCGGGATAGGGAAGAATATCTATTCTTTTGTAAAGTACAGAGGAAAGACCTACCGGGGTAGAGAGGCATTTGAGATATTAAACAAAAATCAGCTGGCAGGCATCTCCATGGCAGTAAAGCGGGGTATGGTAGTCAAGGTGAATTCTGTCCTGATACCCGGGATAAACGACCGGCATCTTGTTAAGGTGGCCTGGAAGGTCAAGAACCTCGGGGCATATACCATGAACATTTTACCCCTTATCCCACAGGGCAGGTTCTCATATCTGACAGCTCCCACGCCAGAAAAAATAGAGGCTGTACGAACAGAATGCGAAGCGGTCATCAGGCAGTTTACAGACTGCGTCCAGTGCAGGGCTGATGCTATTGGAGTTCCTGGTGAGGAATGCAGCAGTAACAGCGTCACTGGTAATAGAGGCACTGATGGCGCTGATAATAGAGTCTGTAATAGCAGTGATAGAATTGAGGAAATAATACAACCATCTGGAGGGATGTGAAATGCTTTTGAAATGCGATAAGACCATTCCTGAAAGGGAAAAACATATAGTAATCAAGGGAAAGGGCGGGTGTACGAGTGCCAGGACATGTAAGATCTCATGCAACATACCCACGACCCCGGGAGACATGACTGAACGCGGATGCACCTATGCGGGCTGCAGGGGTGTAGTCGGCGGGCCGGTAAAGGACGTCATCCATATAGTTCACGGGCCGATTGGATGCGCCTACTATTCCTGGGGTTACCGCCCGCATCTGGCTGATGATGATTTCCATCTAACCTATGTACTTGTAACAGACATGGATGAATCCAATATCATCTTCGGCGGTGAGAAAAAGCTCTACCAGGCCATAGTCGAGGCTAGTAGGGAGTTCCCTGATAAGAAGGGAGTTTTTGTATACAATACCTGTGCCCCTGCACTTATTGGAGATGACGGCAGGGACGCTGCCAAGATGGCGTCTGAAAAGATCGGGAAGCCTGTCGTGTTTTTCCCGTGTGAGGGCTTTCGCGGGGTGAGTCAATCTCAGGGACACCACGTGGGAAACGAGATCATCTTCAAGGAGATTGTAGGTACAAAAGAACCTGAAGAGCCTGTGGTCTACGGCATAAACCTTGTTGGCGAATACAATATCAAGGGCGACCTGAAGAATATCCAGCCGCTTTTTGAAGAGATGGGTATCGAGGTCATCACAGCATTTACTGGAAATGCATCTATTGAGAATCTAAAGGTCATGCACAGGGCAAAACTCAATGTGGTGCACTGCCAGAGGTCTGCGACCTATATTGCAGATATGATGAAGGAGAAATACGGTACCCCATATATCAACGTCACGCTGTGGGGGATAGACAATATGTCTGACGCGTTGAGAGATACTGCCAGGTTCTTCGGGCTTGAAAGGGAAGCTGAGAAGATCATTGCAAGGGAAAAAGAGCGTGTTGCCCCGCATATTGAATATTATAAAAAGCGGCTTTCAGGGAAGAAGGTCTTCATCTACCAGGGCGCACCACGTGCATGGCACTGGGTAAAGCTTTTAAAAGAGATAGGGATGGAGACTGCTATCGTTGCTACGACATTCGGGCATGATGATGACTACAGGAAGATCTTTGAGAAAGTCAGGAAGGGCACGCTTGTGGTCGATAATCCAAACGCCCTGGAGATAGCAGAGATACTTACAGAATATACGCCAGACCTGTTTATCTCCGGTAATAAGGAGAAGTACCTGGCATACAAGATGGGTGTCCCATTTGTCAATGGCCATACCTACGACTCCGGCCCGTATGCCGGTTTTAGGGGTATGGTGAAGTTTGCAAGGGATATTGACAGGGCTGTGCATTCTCCTGTCTGGAAACTTCTAAGGGAGAATGCAGGAAATAATGGAGGTATTAAGATATGAGTGCAGTAATCAAGCAGAAACGAATGGTTGCTATAAACCCGACACGTTCGTGCGCTCCGATTGGAGCTATTATGGGCGGTATGGGTGTACATGGTTCGGTATCGATTGTTCACGGGTCACAGGGATGCGCAACCTATCCGCGCCATCAGATGGCACGCCATTTCAGAGAGCCTATTGAGGTGGCAACCACGTCACTTACGGAGAGAACGACTGTCTACGGCGGCAGGGAGAATCTGCTGGCAGCTATAAAAAACGTCTGTGAACGGTGCCACCCGACTATGATAACTGTGATGAGTACGTGTCTCTCGGAGACTATCGGCGATGATATCCCGGGTATCATCCAGGAATTTCTTGATATGAACCCAGGGGTGGATATCCCGATAATATCGGTCAGTACGCCGAGCTATATCGGCACGCATATCACGGGATTTGACAACTTTTTAAAGGAGATAGTCACGTATTTCCCTATCAGGAGTGACAGGGGTGCAGGGGATAGGTCGAATAACAGGATCAATATTATCCCTGGGTGGGTGAACCCCGGCGATATCAGGGAGATAAAGGCAATGCTGAGGAAGATGGGGGATGAGGGGGTAAATCCCCTGTTCCTGACTGACTACTCCGATGTCCTGGACGGCGGGGTGTATCGTCCGATGCCGCACCACCCGAAGGGCGGTACTACCATCGATGAACTGAGAGATTCAGCGAATTCGCTTGGTACCATTGCCATCCAGGAGCATGTAGGCGGAGCAGCCGCGAGGCTACTTGGAAAGAAGTTCGAGATGCCTTCCGAGGTCCTGCCTATGCCAGTCGGGGTTGAGAATACCGATACCTTTTTGAGAAACGTTTCGGAGATGACAGGCATGAAACCGTCCGGGGAACTTATGGATGAGAGGGCACGCCTCCTGGATGCCGTTGTGGATGCGCATATGTTCCTGACAGATCTTGAAGTGGCAATATTTGGTGACCCGGATATTGTCTCGGGGCTTGTGAGATTCGCCTGTGAGGTCGGGCTAAATGTCAGGTTCGCACTTACATCCTCGGATTCGAAGAGTTTTGGTGATACCTGCCTTGGAATAGCAGATGATGTGGGGCTTGATATGGAGATACTTGTAAAGTCTGATCTTCACGAGCTTCATAAGAAGATAAGAGATGAGCCGGTTGATATCATAATCGGTACGTCCAAGGGCAAGTTCATATCGAGAGAGGAGGGCATCCCGCTGGTGAGGGTGGGTTTCCCGGTGGAGGACCGCTTCGGATACCAGCGTAAGGCTATCGTTGGATACAGGGGCAGCATATCTCTGCTGGACGATATTGTCAACTCCTATCTGACAAACGGGAAGCCGGATGCCAGGGATGTGATCAGCAATACCCTGCTGGAAAAGGATGAGAAGCTGATGTGTACCAGCGGACTTTTCAGTCCTGTGATGGAGGTTGAGAATAACAATAAAGGATAGATGGAGATGAACGGCGCCCCTGTGTTTCTCCTTCCTGAATTTTGTATCTTCGGGGAGGGGGGAATTTTATTTTTAGATTATTTTTGTGCGGTTGAGCGAAGCCGTGCAAAATAAAATTTTCTGTGATAAGCCGAAGGGCTGCTCAAAAATTTTGGATCATCACCGGAATTTAAAGAAGTCACGACCGAAGGGAGTGATTTTGATGGAGAAACCTGCAAGGTTTCAACCCTTAGATTCCCGTTATATTCATCGGAGCGTGGCGGAGACCAAACCACCGTGCAACGTCAGACTGTGTGAAAACCCCGTTTAAGTAATTTATCTGGAGACCGTCCAATTAACCCAGACCTTTTGCACAAATAGATAACGAAGGATAAGATATAAATGACCGCCAGAAGAGTTTATTTTAAACATGAAAGAAAAACAACCCCAATCCAGCGGTCTAATACGAGATTACATCTCGTGCATACATAAAACTTCCGTTGGCAAACATT
>WAQR01000069.1 GCA_015520145.1 Candidatus Hydrothermarchaeota archaeon | reverse complement strand
TTTGTCTTTGAAGCATTTACTGGGTGTTCGATAGGCGATGCACTGGACGATATGGTTGCAGAAGGGCTGCTTGAGAAAGATATCCCAAAATGGGGGATACCGATTTATAGAGTTAAGTCCCGGTAACTTTTTTTATCTGGTCGAGTTTGTCGAAATCAAAAAAAGGTCTATTTGGCGGTGCTGTCAGGTTAAGTTATATATACGCATGAGGCGTCCGAATAGTACTTTTTGCCACCTATTTGAATATCTCCAGGCGGAATAGCCTTGTTGGACAGGGCAGAAAAAGATTTTGGTTTCTGGTGATTTCGTTCACCAGTACGGCGATAAAAACCTGAGTTTGCGGTGGTGAAAGGCTGTTTGACAAATACTGTCAGGGTACAAAATTAGCGGGAGCTATGGTCAAAGTGGCGAACCTAAGATCTCAATAACCCCTGGACAAAATCCACCAGTTTGGGAGGTAATTTTGTCATCGTCTTGCCTATCTCTTTTATATCCATATCCCCGAACTTCAGCCCACGCATTACCCTTGCTATAGCATTTAAGTCGTCGTCCTTTAGCTTTTCAAGTGCCTCTTTTACACTAAGTGACCTGAGAAGCCCTGCCCCCACACTCTCCCTCCACTCTCTGTCATATTTTACCAGCATCTCCTTTGACATATCATCTCTATCCACTGCTTCTTTAATCACGTTACCTGCTATGACCCCGCAGCGCATTGCATTGTATATCCCTCCGCCTGTAAGCGGGTCGACCTGTCTTGCACAGTCGCCTACAAGCAGTATCCCGTTGCCAACACTCTCGTCAAGAGGCCCCTGGACAGGTACACCGCCTGTGACAACCGAGACAGGGCTGCCCTTCTTGAGTTCGGGTTTTGAACTGATAAACTTTTCAAGATATTCAATTGCCCGTTCTGCCCTTTCCTCACTTTCCCCATAATCACTGCTTCTCCCTCTGCGTCTTCTAATCCTAATACCAAGCCCCACATTTGCCGTATCATCACCTTTCGGGAACACCCAGACATACCCTCCTGGGGCATAGACGCTGCCGAGATAGAACTCGAGTATGGTCGGGTCCTCTATCTCTATGCCCACCAGCTCGAACTGGGCGTTTGAGGTCATCTGGTCAAGCCGCGTACGCGTGTTGATGCCAGCCCACCGTCCCACCTGTCCCTCGACGCCATCCGCCCCGACAACACATCTGCATGTTACATCATATTCCTCGCCAAAATGTTTGAGCCTTACACCTCTAACAAATCCTCTCTCCCCCCTCTCTCTTAAAAGCCCTGTTGCACACGTCCTTGTCCTGACTTCTGCACCTGCTCTGGCAGCGAGAATGGCAAGGTGTTTATCGAACATCCGCCTCTCAAGGACATATCCTGTAGGCCTGCCGTCTCCATCTTCAAGCACGACCTTCGACCCATCAGGTGCATAGATATGCTGTCCCCTCGTCTCCTGGGCGATGAATTTTTTGTCAGGCTCAATCCCAAGTTCCTCTAATCCTGAAATACCTGTAGCCTCGGCGCACCTGACAGGCACCCCTATCTCAGGCCTCTTCTCCACAAGCAGCACACGGGCACCCTGCTCGGCAAGGGTCTTTGCGGTCATCGAGCCTCCCGGCCCTGCTCCGACCACTACAGCATCATAATCCACAAGACTCACCTCTCATCTTATAACAATCGCTCCAACTGGACACACCTTCTCACAGTAGCCACATGGCCACCTCTGGCATATGTACTCGGCGCACCTTCCAGCATCTATTTCGACTTTCCCGTCATCTTTCAACTCGATAGCGCTCTGTGGACATACTCCAACACATGTCCCACAGTAACAGCAATAATCTCTGACTTCCACGAGTTTTAAAAAGAGTATTAATGCTTAAATATCTTACGACACCTTGGAAGATGGGTAGAACAATGAACCCCTACTTAGACTACTTATCGCCTACTTAGACTACTTATCGGACACCTCCGTTGGGTGCATTAGATTTTTATATATTGACGTTATTTATATAATAACGTTATTTTATTTAAATATTATAATTAAAACATAAGAACGTTAAGATAGAATATATAATAGTGGTAGAGAGAAATGAAAATACTTTTAATAAATCCTGGATACTGGGACCTATATAAGAAAAATGTGACCATGGAGTCGATACTGCCGCCCCTGCACATGCTGTACCTGACAAGTGTTGCGGAACAGCATGGGCATACTGTGGAAGCACTCGACATGCATGCTGTTCAGATGACCCCTGATGAGGTCGTAAAAAGAGCGAAAGATAAAGATCTTGTAGGTCTTTATTGTACTGTCGCGACTGCATATAATGTCTATGCACTGGCAAAGATGATTAAAGAGAAGGTTGGAGATATCCCGATAGTCGTTGGCGGCCCGCATCCGTCAGTCTTCCCACAAGAGCCTGTAGAGACAGGGGTTATTGATTTCTCGGTGATTGGCGAGGGCGAAGACACTTTCATTGAACTGATAGATGTACTGGAGAGAGAAAAGGATGTTGGGAATGTCCATGGGATATGTTTTAGAGATAACGGGGAATACAAACTAACCCCGCAGAGGAAACTGATTGAGGACCTGGATAGGATCCCGTTCCCGGCATACCATCATACAGATGTAAAGAAATTTTTCTATCCCTATCGGGAAAAATTGCCCATCGTCTCGATCATGTCCAGCCGCGGCTGCACGTTTGGATGCACGTTCTGCAACAAGAGCGTCTTTGGGAGGACTATACGCTTCAGGTCACACGATAATTTCATTGAAGAGATGACTCGCATGGTAGATGATTTCAAGGTCAGGGAGTTTATTATCTGTGATGACATCTTCACGGTGAATAAAAAAAGGGCAATCCAGATATGCAATACCATAGCTGACCAGGGATGGGACATCTCACTTTCGTGTGTCAATGGGCTTAGGGTAGATTCAATCAACGACGAAGTTCTAGCAGCATTGAAAAAGGCAGGGTGTTATCTGATTGCATACGGTATTGAATCAGGGAATCAGAAGGTCCTTGATTCTGTGAAAAAAGGTATCAAACTTGACCAGGTTAGAGTGGCAGTTAAAAAGACCAAAGAGCACGGGATAACCGCACTTGGCAACTTTATAATAGGCTTCCCTGAGGATACAGAGGAGACTATTAAAGACACGATTAAATTTGCGAAATTATGTACGATTGCGAAATTTAATATCTTAACCCCCTATCCCGGAACAGAGATATTCGCACAGCTTGAGGCAGAGGGGCGAATAAAGACATACGACTGGTCTCATTATATACACCATGGTAAAATGGTTTTCGATCATCCAAACCTATCTGAAGAGAGGCTCGCTGAACTTTACAAGAGGGCATACAGGGAAGTCTATATTAACCCCAGGATGATTTTGCAGGAACTTTTTGCAATCCGCAACAGGACGCGGTTAGAAAGTGCGATAAAGGTTTTAAGAGGCGTGATATTCTCCAAGGGAGAGATATGAAATATAAGAAAGGTTTTTAAGTTGAAAGAGAACAACTGCCTCATTGTGAAAATCTATTATGAGGAATTCACTTGGACAGGGATACTGACAGCGGAATTATAGACATATGCAACAGCCTAAAAAAAGATGGGCTGACACTTGAGGGCATGACAGTTCTCATAACAGGCGGCGCGGGTTTTATTGGCTCATGGACATGTGAAACCCTGTTAAACCTGGGCGCCCGCGTGATATGTCTGGACAACTTTGCAAGTGGACTCAAAGACAATATCTCTCATCTTGAGAGTGATGAGGACTTCACCTTTATTAAACACGACATCTCAAAACCAATCAGGATAGACAAAAAGCTTGATATTGTAATGCACATGGCAAGCCGGGCATCGCCGTTTGAGTTTGACAAATTCCCGATACAGATATTAAAGGCCAACACACTCGGCATCTGGGTCGCACTGGGGATTGCCAAAAAGCACGGTGCAAAATTTCTTTATACCTCCACAAGCGAAGTATACGGAGACCCTGACCAGAGATTCGTCCCGACCCCAGAAACCTACAACGGAAATGTAAACCCCGTAGGTCCAAGGAGCTGCTATGACGAGGCAAAACGGGCAGGCGAGGCATTTGTGATGGCATACAGGAGCCAGCACGGCATGGACACGAGGATGGTCAGGATATTCAACACCTATGGCCCGAAGATGAGGGCCGACGACATATACGGAAGAGTCGTTCCAAGGTTCATCGAGCAGGCTTTAAACAACGACCCGATAACGGTCTTTGGTGACGGCACGCAGACAAGATCATTTACATATATCACTGACCAGGTCGAAGGGATACTGAGACTGGCATCAACCGACAAAGCCAGTGGCGAGGTCGTAAATATCGGAAACGATAAAGAAAGGACAATACTTGACCTGGCCTTGATGGTCAAAGAGCTGACAGGCTCGTCTTCAGACATAACCTTCCATCCTCTACCCGTGGACGACCCGAAAAGGAGGTGTCCAGACATATCAAAAGCTAAAAGATTATTAAAATGGCAGCCAAAAGTTGGACTCAAAGAGGGGCTTTTGAAAACAATCAATGCATTTAAAACCGGGGGAATGTGATGAGTGTACTGGTGACAGGCGGCGCGGGTTTTATCGGATCGAATATAGTTGATATGCTCATCGCTGAAGGTTATGATGTCGTGGTGCTGGACAACCTTTCTACAGGGAATATTAAAAACATCAATGAAAATGCAACCTTCTACCAGAGAGATATAACCGACGACCTCACAGACATCTTCAAAAAAGAGGACATTGAATCTGTCCTGCACCAGGCTGCACAGATAGATGTAAGAAAATCTATCACAGACCCGGTATTCGACGCCAGCATAAATATAATCGGTTCGATTAGGCTACTGGAATGCTGTAAAGACTTTGGCGTAAAAAAGGTTGTTTATGCATCTTCTGGCGGCGCGGTCTATGGAGAGCCTGAATATCTCCCTGTAGACGAGGGGCATCCTGTATCCCCGCTCTGTCCTTATGGTGCATCAAAATATTCTGTTGAGAAATACCTGGACTTCTACCATGCTGTCCACGACCTGGACTTTGTGGTGCTAAGATACGGCAACGTCTATGGTCCAAGACAGGATCCGTTTGGAGAAGCGGGGGTAGTGGCCATATTCGCAAACAAGATGAAGGCCAGAGAGACGCCAACGATATTCGGCGATGGTACGCAGACAAGAGATTTTGTCTACGTGGGCGATGTGGCAGAGGCAAATCTTCTTGCAATGAACAGCAGGCTCAGTTGTGACGTATTCAATATCGGGTTTGGAAAAGAGACCTCGGTAAACGAGATATTCAATGTACTCAAAGAAACGCTTGACGTCGATATAACACCAAAATACGGCCCGCCTGTGAAAGGCGAGGTATATAAGATCTGCCTGGACATCAAAAAAGCAGTCAGAGACCTTGGCTGGAATCCCAGGACAAATATCAGGGAAGGGATTGAGAAGTTTGTCAAAAGTCTGGCCACCTGATAGTTTAACGATAGTTTAACTGCCATAACTCCTGTGTCATGCCTATGTCATACAGTCATTGTATAAAAGTTGGATGGTGGGCCCCCTCCCCCAACGAAATTATACAATTCTAACAGACCTCCAGATATATAAAAGCTATTTTAGAAAAATCCTAATAAAATTTTAATTTTACATACAGTTCTTTTAAAACGGTGCTGGAAGGTGGAGAAGTGGAGTAGACGAGATTCGAACTCGTGACCACTCGGTCTTCAGCCGAGCGCTCTCCCACTGAGCTACTACTCCGCTATTATCAACCCTATATCAACTAAAATTAACGTCCTAGTAGATAAGTTTTTTTATCATACAAGCAGTGTTTCCTAAAACAGGAAGATTAATATTCGTACGGGTTATAATTTCAATTACTTGATGAGATATGAAGATGGGTGGTCTTACGTTAAATAGCGTTAAATATATATATTAAAATATCAACTATAAAAAGGAGATATAAGGTTATATATCCTGTATCAGAGTGAAGGTGACTGGAGGTAGATATTATGGGTAAAATTGTGATTTCTCTTGTGTGTTTGATATCCTTGCTAGTTTTGAGTGGGGGTGTGGGAGCAGTGACCTATGTGAATTCATGCACAGGTATAGCATCCCCTGGTGTCTACGTCCTCACAGCAAACATAATAAACAGCACTGCTTCAACCTGCATTAATATCACCAGCAGTGACGTCGTGCTGGACGGTGCTGGATACACCGTGGACGGCGTGGATGATTACTCTAGCTTCGCCGGTATCTATGTCCACGGCACATTTGGTCTGCCCCTCGTTAATGTCACGGTGAAGGGCGTTACGGTTACCGACTGGAACACCGGCATCATATATGAATCCGTGGACAACAGCACAGGAGGCATTAGAAACGTCACCGCCAGCTCAAACCTCTACGAGGGAATCTACCTGGACTCATCCAATAACATCACCATAATTAATAACAGTGTGTTCGAGAACGAGAACGCCGGGATATCTCTCCTCTTTTCCAGCAGCAACACCCTGGAGAACAATATCGCAAACTCGAATCACGGAACCGGAATCTATGTAAGTGATTCCTCTGACAATAACACCATAATCAACAACAACGCATCGAACAATTGGAATGGAATCACTCTCACTTTTTTTTCCAGCGGAAACACACTCACAAACAATATTGCATCGAACAACTACTACGGCTCTGGAATCTCTCTCGAGTCCAGTAACAACACCATAATTACAAACAATACCGCATCAAACAACGGCTGGGTTGGAATGGATATCTCGTATTCAAGCCACAACATCATAATCAATAATACTGCAACCAGCAACTCAGACGCGGGCATATATATCTCTGGCGAGATACCTGCCAGTAACAACACCGTATCCGGCAACACCATCCGCTGGAACTACTGTGGGGTCTGCATGGATTTCGAGGACCTGACAGTTATAGAAGGCAACACCATAACCCACAATACCTGGGGAATCTATCTCACCGGGTCATTTGACAACACAATCTACAACAACTTCCTCAACAATACAAACAACACCTATGACGACGGCACAAACTCCTGGAACATCACCAAAACCCCGGGCACGAACATCGGCGGCGGCCAGTATCTTGGCGGGAATTACTATTCTGACTACAGCGGGAGCGATACAGATGGTGACGGGCTTGGTGATACGCCCTACAATATTTCAGGCGGTTCGAATATCGATTATCTCCCGCTTGTCCTCACAGGAGACACAACCCCACCAGGCGATGTCAATACAACCGTCATCCAGCGTCTGGACTACTACTTCAATGTATCCTGGACAATCCCGCCTGACCCAGATCTAAAAGAATTCAACATCTACCAGAGGCTGAACGACAACGCAAGCACTGACACCCTGATTGACACGGTGGCGGCAAACTACATCCAGCCCTACGTAACAGGCCCGGGATTTGATGACGGCAACCTCTACCAGTACATGGTCACAGCCGTGGACACATCAGGCAACGAAGGACGCGGGGCATATGCACCTGAACCACCTGTCCCACCGATACCGTTTGCACCGCTTGGCACACTCCTGACACTTGGCGGTGCGCTGGCTGCTTACAGGTACTACTATAAAGGGTACCGCTATAAACGGAAAAGGTTCAGGAGCTGACCCTCAGCTTGAACCCCCTGTTTACCAGTTCTGTTTTCAGGATGTCCAGAGGGATATCACCTATAAACTTCAATTCATCGTCAATAGTACCAATCGGTGTCTCAACACCCTTTGCAATCAGTTCTTCAATCTCAGGGAATTCCTCCATGCGCGCTGAAGAGATATTTATACCTTCCACCTTTATTTTGTCCTCAAACCTCCTGTTTAGAAGGGATTCCAAAATCTCTGCATCCTCCTCGACACTCCTCTCAAATTTCGGGACGCATTCGCCATCTTCGCAGACCTCCGGCTCGTTTTCCCGGAAGATTCTAATCACGGTTCTATACTCCTCACCCTCTTTCAGATTCCATTCATTCCTGCTTGATATGACCTCTTCTGGATTCTCACTCTCATAGTTAGGACATCGTTTTTCCTGCCACTCATCAATATCATACATCTGTTCTTCTCTATTAAACACTGCTCCAAAACAGGGCTTTTTGCTGAATTTACAGTTCTCGTCATCTCGATGTTTGCATGCCATACTAAACACCTGGAAATAGGTCACATCAAAAAAATTTTTAAACTGATAGCAGTATCTCGCTCATCCAGCCGAATCGACGACTCGGTTTTAGGCGGATCTTAGATGGATTTAGGTGGGTTCAAATGCACGCAAATTCACAACTAACAGAAAATGGAAATATTTATATACATATATGAGAAAGGTTAACCGGGAAGTGGAAACCCTTTTTTCATCTTAACCACACACCTCTCCACTTCCCTCCACCCCACACTCCACATCCTCCTCCTCTCCAAACGATACTGCTTATACTGCCCGGTCATGATCTATTCTTTTGATACCGATATGAACCGCAACAATCCCACCTGTAAGGTCATATATTTCTATATCATTCAGCCCCGCTTCTTCCATCATCTCTTTTAACTGTTCTCTTGACACAAAATTGACCACAGACCAGGGCAGATATGAATAGGCATCTCTTCTGGATACAATGCCTCCAAGTACCGGCAAAATCCTTGAAAAATAGAAGTAGTAAACGCGCCTAAAGACCCTGTTTTTAGGATGCGAAAACTCAAGGGATATGACCCTTCCGCCCTTCTTTACGACCCGCGCCATCTCCTTTAAGGTCTTTCTTATATCTGTAACGTTTCGTAGTGCAAACCC
>WAQR01000068.1 GCA_015520145.1 Candidatus Hydrothermarchaeota archaeon | reverse complement strand
TTTTATTTTCACAAGTTACGACTTCCACGGCAACGGCAGCCATACAATTGCCTTCCCGACAACCCTCTCACGGAACAGGAGTCCAATAGAGATAATGACCGGCACGAAGATTGCACTGAAAACCAGGCCAATTGCAGCAATCTTTCCGAAATCCTGCACCGGGATAAGCGTCATCGTCATCAGGGACAAAAACCCGAAAGTTGTCGTGATGGAGGTAAGTGCGATGGACTCGCCGACCGTTGAGGATGTGATTCTAAGTGCGTCCTCCAGGTTTTCTCCTTTCCCACGCTCTTCCCTGTACCTGGCAATGAAATGGATGCTGTAATCGATGCCAAGGCCCAGCAGGAGAGTAGCCAGCATAATAGTCAAAGGTGTTGAAGGGATCTGGAGGATGCCCATTGTACCCATTGCAAAGAGGATGGCGAGCAGTACCGGCGAGAGTCCAAGCAGTATCCCTGTAAAACTACGCAGGGCAAGGAAGAGCATGATCATGACAAGAGTCAGACTCGCCAGGGTTGTCTTGACCTGGTCCTTTGCCATGATGCTATCTATCTTAGACATGAGCAGGGAAATCCCTGCCTGCTCAAAGACTGCATCACCTGGTGTTTCGACATAATCCAGGACGTCATCGATATCCTGCACCATCCCTTCATCAACCTCTCCATCGACCTTGATTATCATCAGCGCCTCGGTATAGTCTTTTGTCACAAACTGTCTCCTTATATCAGACGGCACGGCTTCGATTCTCTGTTCTATGCCCGCTCTGTCACCAGGGAGAGGGCTGAGCAGCCCTGCAATGCTCGATACCTCGACCACCCGGGGTATGTCTCTAACCTCTGCTTCAATATCTGCCATTGCCCTCATAACTTCTGGTGCCCTGATATCATCTGCCTGAACCAGTATCATCGTGTACTCGTATTCTCCAAACTCGTCCTCAATAATATTGTTCGCCTTTATCGCGGGCATATCCTGGGGCAGCCACATGTCTCCATCGGTCAGGGTCTCTATCTGTGCCATGCCGTAGAATACCGGGATAAGTGCTGCGGATATGAAAAAAATTATTGCAACAGGTTTTCTAAGTGAAAAATCCGAAAGCCTTATCATCAAGATTGGTAGAAACCCGGCTGTCCCAATGGCATCTGAAATCCTGGACATGTCCATGGCATTCCTGCCAATCTTTGACTCGACGATGAGAAACGAGGGCAGGAACAGCAGGACAGAGAGTGCAGAGAAGGATATTGCAATAAATGACATCAGACCGTATTCTGCAACCATCCTCAGGCCTGCAACAGCCATGGAAGAGAACGCTGCCATCGTTGTCAGGCTCGTAAATATTGTGTTCCTGCCTATCCTGGTGACTGCGGTATTCAGTGCGTTTTCATTCCCTTTTTCCAGTTCCTCATAATATCTCTGGACAAGATGGATGCTGTAATCCACGCCCAGTCCCAGGGTGACTGCGCCGAACATGACTGTCAGGAAATTGAGTGGTATGTTTATGAAACGCATTGTCCCAAAAGCTGCCAGGACAGCGACGAGGATAGGGATCATGATAAAACTTGCGGTTACAGGGCTTCTGAAAACGAAAAATAGTATCACTACAATAGTTACAGCGCTTGCGATTATAGAGTTTCTAAAACCTGTCTTCACCGCCTGGTCCCAGGCATAATAGACTGCCAGACCGCCTGTGACCGTTACTTCTGTTCCGTCAGCTCTTTCTACCCTGCCGACGGTTTTCTGGAACGTCTCTATCAGTTCTGCCCGGTCAGGCACCTCGGCAGAGTCCAGCTTGATTGTGATAACCGAGTACTGGAGATCTTTGCTAACGTAATTTGATATCTCTTTAGGGGATGCGCTGAGTATTTCATCTCTTGTGTCTCCGAGGTCCAGGATGCTGGAAACCCTGAAAACGCCGGGGATATTTGACACAACATCTACTATCTCAGCGGTCATATCAAGTACATCGTTTTCAAGTACGTCTTTTGTAATCACGCGGTCCGCTTCGATTAGGATTTCCACGGTGTCAGTGCCCGTGAAATCGCTTTCAAGTACCCTGGTCTCGGCCATTCCAGGCGTGTCCTGATAGAAGAACCCGAGGACGTCTGTGCTGATCTCGGTCTTCTCTGCCTGATGAAATGAGACCAGTGCAACAGCGAGTGCCAGGACAATTATTAGTGGATAGAACCTCTTTGATACATTGGCATAGAAATTGAGGACACCCTCAATCATCACCGCTTCCTCCTCCACATAATCAGCCCGATTATCCCTGCAAGCACAGCTAAACCTGCAGCAGGTTTAATAACGCTGCCTTTCTCGTTTTGGCCGTTGGAAACTGTGATTCCAAACGACTCAATTTCTTCCAGCCTCTTGTCACCATCGCTCCAGATTATCTTGATATCGTTCTCGTAGTTGTCTGGTATGGTGTCGCGGTCTGCGGTAAGCTCAAAGGTGGCTAACTTACTTTTCCCGACATTGATATCGCCCAGGTAGTCTGTCTTTACACCAGTGAAATAGGATTTGGTCTTGAGCACTGCTTTAACAGATTCTGCATCCTTCTGGCCTGTGTTTAATATCTGCACATTTATCCTAAAGTCATCACCCGGCCTGATAAGTTCTGGATTCGTTTTGACTTCACTAATCTCGAAATCTGCATTGGATTCTACCTTGAGGACAACTTCGTCTTCGATGGTGTATTCCCTATCATCGCTCCGGTATGTTACTGTTAGGGGGAATGCATAATTTCCAGGCTCTGCCTCTTTGTCGATGTCCACACTTAAAATAAAGTCATGGGTACTGTCTCTGGGTATCTCTTCGGCAAAGTCTGTATTGGAATCGGAGTAGGCTTCTGAAAACGGTTTTTGTACTGCCATCTTTACCCTGACGGATTTTGCAGCTGCCTTGCCTGCGTTTTCTATGGTTACTGTTACCACACTATTTTCCATGTCGGGTTTTAGTTCAGCCGGTGAAGAGGTAACCTTTGCAACTTTCAGCACGGCATCTCCTTTTACCTGGATGCCCATATAGAGTGTCTGGGTCACATCTTCAAGGATTTCGTTTTTCCACTCCAGTACCAGCGGTACCTGGTAGACACCCTCATCCACGTCTTTATTGACATGTACCAGCATTGAGAGGTGTATCTCCTCTCCCTGGAGTACGACTCCAAAATATCCTGTGGATTCATCAGCTTTCTCTGCCCTGTTTATATATTTTCGTGGGATCCCTACAACATCGATGGGAGAGATATCGTCCGGGTCGAGGCTGGCCCGAAGGTAGACGGCATAGTTCGGTGCAAGGTTTTTCAGTGTTATGTTGAGTGTGGTCGTTGTACCTGGCTCGATTATCTTTGGGGAGACCTCCATCAGGTAGAAGTCTGCTGGTACTGCATGGGCAGATGGCAGCATGAGTATGGTTACCAGCAACCCGAGTGGTAAAACCCATTTAACCATGTCCAGCCTACCAGGATTCAGGTTCATTTCTTATCACCTCTTTTTATGAATTATCTTCTATAAAGCAAAGACCTCTGCTAGGTTAGTTAGTAAATTGGTTAGAGGTAAATTGGTTACAGAATAAATATATTTGGTAACAGATCTTTTCACAATAGGGAAACCCTTTTATCTACCAATGAGAAGAGTTAGAACCATGACCGATATATGTTTGTGTTTCGAGGTTCACCAGCCATTTAGACTCAAAAAGGATTTTTTCTGGGGCAGACAGATGTTCAAAAGGGCTTCGGACCTGTTTGACTATTATTTTTCAGACAGAGATAACAGAGAGGTCTTCGATAAGATCGCAGGAAAATGTTATCTACCCAGCAATGAGATCCTCCTCGACAGGATCGAAGAGCTTGACGGGAAGTTCAAGGTATCGTTCAGCCTCTCAGGAGTCTTTGTCGAGCAGTGTGAGAGATACAATCCAGACGTACTGGAGTCGTTCAAACAGCTTGGAGAAACGGGGTGCGTCGAGTTTTTGGACCAGACATATTACCACTCCCTCACAAGCCTCTACACAGACCCGACAGAATTTATTGACCAGATAAAGATGCACAGCGATATGATGAAGGATATCTTCAATTACAGGCCGAAAGTCTTTGAGAACACGGAATTCATCTACAACAATAAGATAGCAAATATCGTACAGGAACTTGGATACAGGGGCATTTTTACAGAAGGTCTTGAGAGGGTACTTGGATGGAGGTCGCCAAATTATGTTTACAGGCCGGTTGACGGCAGGATTAATGTCCTGCTTAGAAACTATAAATTGACAGACGACATTGGTTTTAGGTTCTCGTCCAAAAGATGGGAAGAATACCCGCTTACCGCAGAAAAATATTCCTCATGGCTTGCGGCAACCCCTGGAGACTGCATAAATCTATTTGCAGATTACGAGACACTTGGCGAACACCACTGGGCAGATACAGGTATACACGAATTTTTAAAGCATCTCCCTTACGAGATATTGAAATGGGAGCACCTGAACTTTGCTACTCCTACCGAGGTGATTGAGAGACACGAGCCAAAAGGAGAGCTGGATGTCTACGAGATTGGCGGTACCATATCATGGGCTGACCTTGAAAGAGATCTTAGCTGCTGGCTTGGAAACACGATGCAGTGGGCATGCTATACCTACCATAAAGATATGCTTTCAAGGGTGAAATCCTCAAAAAAACTCTATAAAATCTGGCACTATCTCGGCCTAAGTGACCACCTCTATTACATGTTCACAATGGGCGGAGGACCCGGGGAAGTGCACAGCTACTTTTCTCCTTACAACACGCCTTATGATGCATTTGTTACTATGATGAGCATACTTTCAGATTTTGATTCAAGGATCCATGAGGAAATCGAGCAGGCAGACGAACCATTCATATTCTCCAAGGGCAGGGGCAGATTTATAAAAACCGTATGGGGCAAAAAGGATTTCCTTGAGGCGCTGGACGAGGTGGGTATTGGGTCGCTGAAGTTCCACCAGAGAAGGGGCGATTTCGAGAAATGGGTAAGGAAATGCCTCAATGACGATAAACTTGCCGACGAGCTGAAAAAGATTAGTGCAGATGATAAAAGGCTTTTAAAGAAGATTAAAGAAGCATTTTCGACTTGAAAAATACTCTGGCGGCTTATGTCCTAGCCTATGTCCTGAGAGGACTTGGCCCGAGCTTTTTTATCCTTTCGCTTAGCTCTTTCATTGCGTTTGCAAACTTCTCACCCTCAGCCGCCGAGATCCAGCGCAGCATGAGCCTGTCCTTTTCTATTCCAAGGTCTTCAAGGATATCCTTTACCAGCTTTATTCTCCTTTCTGCCTTATAATTGCCGATGACATAATGGCAGTCGCCTAGATGACATCCGCCAATAAACACGGCATCAGCCCCCTTGGAAAACGCCTTCAATATATGCGACGGGTCGATCCTTCCTGTACACATCACCCGTATAATCCTGATATCTGGCGGATACTGCATCCTGCTTATTCCAGCCAGGTCAGCACCTGCATAACAGCACCAGTTGCACAGAATACCTAGTATCTTGGGTTGTATCTCAATCACCTATTCCTCAAATGCGGCATCAATCATTGCCATTATCTGGTCATCCTTAAAATGTCTTATCTGCATCGCCCCTGTCGGACATGCACCTGCACATGAACCGCAGCCCTTGCACAGCACTTCATTTATCACAGCCTTCCTGTCAACGATTTCAATCGAACCGAAATCACATACCTTCTCACATATCCTGCACCCTATGCAGAGGTCAGGGGTAACCGTTGCAATGATGGGTTCTATCTCAACCTCTCCGCTGGACATCGGGATGGCAGCCCTTGCAGCAGCGGCACTCCCCTGGGCAACACAGTCCGGGATATCTTTTGGCCCCTGGGCAGCACCTGCAAGGAACACTCCGTCTGTGAGCGTGTCCACAGGTCGAAGTTTTGGATGCGCCTCCATAAAGAACCCGTCAGAACTCCTTGAAACCTTTAAAAGTTTCTGGATTTCGTCAGACCCTTCAGGCGGCTCCATCCCGACAGAGAGAACCACCATATCCAGCTCTATCTCGAGAGATTCTCCAAGGAGCGTGTCTTCCACGACGAGGATTAAGTCCTTTGTTTTCGGGTCCTCAGAGATTTCACCAGGCCGGCCTCTGATAAACTTTATGCCATAATCTTCCTGTGCGGATTTATAAAATTCCTCGTATCCTTTACCAAATGCACGTATATCCATATAAAATATATATATATCTGTATCAGGGTGTTTCTCTTTATAGAGCCTGGCATTTTTTATTGCATACATGCAGCATATCCTTGAACAGTAAGGGTTTCCCACAGTCTCGTCTCTCGACCCGACGCACTGGACAAATCCCATGCTTTTAGGTTCTTTTCCGTCTGACGGCCGTAACAGTTTTCCCCCGGTTGGACCTGACGCGTTTATCAGCCTCTCGAATTCCATACCTGTGATGACGTTGTCATAGATGCCGTAACCATACTCCCCTTTTCGTTCAGCATCGAAAGTCTTGTACCCTGTAGCTATTATAATTGTACCCACCTCAAGTTCCAGGATCTCGTCTTTTTGTGCGAAATCTATTGCCTCGGCATCGCACACGCTCTCACACATGCCGCATCCAACACATGAATCCTTATCTATGGTAAACACGAGCGGGACAGCCTGGGGGAATGGGACATATATTGCCTTCCTGCTCCCAAGTCCCATATCGAATTCGTTTGGAGCCTCTACCGGACAGGCATCTGAGCATAATCCGCATCCGGTACATTCCTCTTCCTTTACAAATCTCGCCTTTTTTTCCACCTTTACCTTGAAATTCCCGATGTAACCATCGACCTCCTTTACCTCAGAATATGCCAGGAGCACTATATTCGGATGCCTTGATGCATCGACCATCTTCGGTGTTAGAATGCATGCCGAGCAGTCCATCGTTGGAAAGGTCTTATCAAGCTGGGCCATCTTCCCTCCGATAGAAGGTGCCTTTTCTACAAGATAGACCTTAAATCCCTGGTCTGCCAGGTCAAGAGCGGCCTGTATGCCCGTGACGCCCCCGCCGATAATCAGCGCCCTGTCGGTCACCTTCACTTTCGGTTTTGTCTGGGGGTCTAAAAGCCTTGCCTTTGCAACCGCCATCCTGACAAGATCTTTGGCCTTTTTTGTTGCTTTTTCATGGTCTTTCATGTGGACCCATGAATCCTGTTCCCTGATATTTGCCATCTCAAATAGAAACGGGTTAAGCCCTGCTTCCTTTAATGCATTTCTAAAAGTTGGTTCATGCATCCTGGGAGAACACGCAGCAACTACAATCCTGTTAAGGTTGTGCTCTTTGATATCGTCCTTGATCATCTTCTGACCCGGGTCAGAACACGTGTACTGATATTCCCTGGCAACTACTACATCCTTCAATTTCTGGGCATATTTCGTGACATCACCGACATCGACAACGCCCGCGATATTCACACCGCAGTGGCAAACATATACTCCTATTCTGGGATCTTCTGGCATCGTTTTCCTCCTTTAAGTCCTCTATTTAGAAGACTGTAATGTCTAATTAATCATGATTTTTCATTATAAACTTTACGGTGATGCCAGGCTATATACGCTATCTGAAAAAGGTTTTTCAAACTTTTAGCTACCTGACAACTGTTGCCGAGTACAATTATCGAGTACAAGAAATACTTGTACTCAAAAATCTAACTTATCTAGGTATCCTTTACACTCCTCCAGTAACTCATTTGCAGG
>WAQR01000067.1 GCA_015520145.1 Candidatus Hydrothermarchaeota archaeon | reverse complement strand
TCCTGATCTTTATCGTCAACGCCCTCGTATCTATCCCTGAAATACCCGGGACATCGTGCCGTTTTAAGAACTCGTCAATTGTTTCCTTTACACTTCTGTGACTTGGTGTAATACACCACTCTCTGACCGCGAACCCTTCAACCCGTATCCTGTCAGATTCGAAGTCGTCTGGGTTTATCCCATAGTTACCTATCATCGGATAGGTGAGCATGAGTATCTGGCCGCTGTAGCTGGGATCAGTCAGTGCCTCCTGATAGCCTGACATACTCGTGTTGAAGACCGCTTCACCGACGACCTCTCTCTCTGCACCAAATCCGTCCCCTTCTACCACTGTCCCGTCTTCCAAAACCAATGTCGCATGCATGAGTATACCTGAAACCTTATTTATGATTCACTTACTTAAAGATTATGTCACAAATACCAGCTTTCTATTACTATCTAGCACAGAATGTTTTTTCTACATTTTAGTATTCACCTGCCTTTTAATCCGGCTCCCACCACCTATCGTTCCGGTATCGAATAGATACATCCGCAGTACTTCTGCCTGTAAAGTCCATACTTCTTGCTGAGCTCAACACTCTCCTTAAATCCACCTTCCCTTTTAAAATCTGCCTGATAAAAATTTATATCATATTTTCTTGAAATCTCCTCACCTATCCTGTTTATCACCTCAGCGTCCTTATGTGGGCTTGCTGAGAGGACTGTCCCAAAATACATAAATCCATTTTTTACTGCAAATATTGCAGTGTCTTCCATTCTCAACTTATAGCAGATCTCGCATCTTTCACCGCCCTCTCTATCATTCTCATGACCTTTTACTGCATTTAGCCATCTATCTTTGTCATATTCGCCTTCAAACACAGGAACATTCATCTTCTCAGCAAAACGTATCAGTTCATCAAGCCGCTTCTGGTACTCTTCCTCTGGATGGATATTCGGATTATAAAAATATGCCACAAGGTTAAACTCATCTTTTAAGGTCTCAATGACATACGTCGAGCAAGGAGCGCAACATACATGAAGGAGTAGCGGGGTCTTCGTGACCATGGGGCTGTCGAAAACGCCTAACTTAACACCATCTACAGACATAAATATATTATAATCCCCTTTTTATTATAAATTCATTTCTGCCATCTTTTCTGCTATCTCAACTATGGAATTCGCCGTGTATTGGAGCATCAAATACGAAAAATATATCTAATTCAACTCCATATCTAAATCCATGTGGCAGTATTCAATAAACCCCCTCTCTGCCGAAGCCAAGAAAATCGTAAAAAGATATTCCTCGATTCCAGACCTCCCTGATGCGATATTCGAGTTATCAAAAAAAAGGATACTATCCAAAAAACTGGATACCGCAACCCTGGGATCTGTAGAGGACACCCTCTCGCTGCACCTCATTTTCCTAAGTGCCGGTCTGCTTTTTACCCCATATTCTGTCGAAGTGAGATTTGTAAAAGAGATGGTCTACAAGAGCACGAGAAAAAAACTTGAAAATATCGAATCAGAACTTGGAGCGACCCGGCTTCTGCGGCAGCTTGCAGACAAATTCAATATCACAGAAGGGATATACGATAGAGAAACCGAAACACTGCACCTTGGTGAAGAGGTCTTTGATAAAAAAGAGATATTCGCAGAATCCCAGTCCCCAGACAAGATACGAGGTGGAAGAGGGACGGTCGATATGCAGAAAAGCAGAGGTGTACTTGACGGGATACGCGATAGGAAATACGGTGTCCCGTGGAAGACCTTCCTCCCGCTTCTAAAACACAAAGAGATGAGACTGACCGACTGGTACATAAAAGGTGGGCTGGTCTTAGTGAGCCTGCTCGACCTAATCGAACTGTATTCCAGGCTGGTAGCTGTCGAGGTTTTTGAGTACATCAGCAAGATTTATACCAGGTCAAAAGGGGTTGAAATCGACGAGAGGATAAAAGAGATTGCCAGTGCTTTAACCGAGGCATCAAAAGAAAGGTTCAGGGCAGCGTCTTTTGCATCTGGTAAGGCGAAAGAACTCTCTTTTGAAAATTTCCCGCCCTGTATCTCAACTGTCATGAACGGTGTGACCTCAGGATCAAGAAATTACGGGATAAGTGTCCTCCTGACATCCTTTCTATCCTATGCGAGAATCGCTCCACCCAGGGTCGATAACCCTAAAATCTCTGACTTCATCAAAGACGAGAAGATACTCACAGAAGAGATTGTACCCCTGATATACCAGGCCGCAGAGAGGTGCAGTCCTCCACTTTTCGATGACCAGCCGCAGGAGAAGATGAACATCTCCTATCACCTGGGGCTCGGCCTTACCAAGGACATCAGACTTGAAAATTCAGGGGCTTCCAAATGGTATTTCCCTTCGAACTGCGAGAAAATCCGGCGGGAAGCACCGGGTCTGTGCAGACCTGACGACATCTGCAGGAAGATAAAAAATCCGCTCCACTACTATTTTATAAAATCGACTTAGAACGTAGAGAGATAGAAAGGGACTTAAAAAGACCGAGTTAAGACCGAGTTTAAGGAAAGGTTTTTAAGTTGGGTTGAGCAACAAACCTCATACGAGAAAAATGATGACCAAAGTGAGGGAATCGAAGGTATCTGGATTATGTTTATTATCCCTGTTCCTAGTCCTATCACTCACTTCCGGCTGTTTTAGCCCATCTGATATCAGCCCACCTGAGATAACACTGGCAAACTGGCCGGACGGCTACAGGTCTGCTGTTTATATGGTCTTCGAGACCGAGCAGGCAGATGCCTCTCAGATTAGAGACGTGGTCGATGTTATCAGGGAAAATGGTGCCAATGCGACATTTTTTGTAGTTGCAGGATATTACGACGGCCATGCAGGAGACCTGGAACCTCTAAGAGATTTTGAGGTTGGAAATATGGGTTTCTACCAGGCTGACTGGAAGGATGGAGACCTGAGAGAAGAGTTCCAGATGGAAGAGATAGAAAAGGCTGACAGATGGCTGAGGGACGAGGGATTCAACCCCACAGGATTCAGGGCGCCGTATCTTGAGACCAACGAAGCAACCTACATGATACTTGAAGAGCTTGGATACAAATACGATTCGTCACAGTCATTTGGATTCCTGCCGTACAGGATAGGGGGCATCATTGAAGTACCTGTATCTTTGAATTTCGATCTCTACTGGGACGAGAGATCGCTTGAGTATTCGACAATCCCTGCCTACATACTGTTCCAGCAGAGCTATGAGAAAGATGCCATGTTCACATTTTACGGGCATATGGAAAAAACCAGCAAACACCTTCAAAACCTGTCCAGATTCCTGAACTTTGCAAAATCAAGGAGAGTCTGGTTTGCGACTGGAACGGAAGTTGCTGACTGGTGGACTGTCAGAGAGGGTCTGGAACTGGAAGTCGATGGAAACAAAATCCGTGTGAAAAACAATGGCAAAAGACCGGTTAACGGGGCAACCGTTAAGATAAAACCCAAAAAGTCTGTTCTTGGTGCGGCAAGGATTGTGGTCGACGATGATACTGCATACGCAGTGCTGCCGAGACTCGAGCCTGGCGAAGAGATAGATCTTTATCTTTGACTTTTGTCGACTTTCTCCCTTTCTTTCTCTCCTTTCCCGCCAAGGACGATTTCTCCAAGTGCCTCCTCCCTCTCGTCCTGCTTGAACCTCTGCCAGCCGATGCTGACCCTTACTACAAACCAGACAAATAATAATGCCAGGAAACTTCCATAAACAATGAACGACCTGTATATCATCTCTTTTTGTTTTGTCAGTTCCTGGACGGTGTCAGAGAGGAGGGCGGCATCATTTAATTCCCCTGCATTTCGATACAGTTCCTCGGCCCGTGTATATTTCTCAATAGCGGTCTTGTAGCTCTTAGAGACAAAATCATAAAAGACAGGATTTAAAACGATATAGGTGCTGTCAATACCAAACATCCGCGCCCTGGCATTTTTTATGTCCTCGTCTGCCTCTGTTTTCAGTGCCGATGCCTGGATAAGTGAATCCTTATATCGGTTCTCCATCTCTTTCTCTTCTTTTGAATATTTTTCAGCATTTGCCTTATCCTGCCTGATTGAGTAGATCTCACTTATCCTTCGATAATACAGGGCGGTTGACTTGTAGTTGGTTTCTTTATCAAGCTTTGCCTGACTCTTGAGAGTTGAGAGTATGTCGCTGGATGCTGTGTTCCATATCCTGTCTGCCAGATCGACGCATCTTGTGGAATACAGCTTCAGTTCTGCATCGTCGAGATTTCCATCGCCTATTTTTATCTTATTTAGTGCAGCGTTTGCACGTATTATCATATCTCCTGCCCTGTTGAGATCCCCGTTCTCTTTGCTTGTGGCAGCCTGTCTGAGGTTGTTCAAAAATGTCCGTGTACCGCTGTATACTGACATTGCCATGGAGATCTTTCTAATCTCGTTTTTTTCTTTTGTCTTTTCAAGGAGCAGGATATTGTTTTCCAGCAGTTCGCCTGTATCTGGATATTCTGGTAAGGGGCTCTGGTTATTCAGATATTCGATAGCCCTCTCAATACCAGGGAAATAGACTATGACCCTGCTTTTGATGTCCCGGTTTCCTGCATAATCGGTGCTCAGTCTGATGACCCAGTTTTTTGTTCCAAGACTCGCCTGGGGCGGGAGGAAGACCATAAAATCGAATTCCTTTGACTCGTTTGGAGGGATATAGTCACTCACATTGAAGGATATCCACCCCTCTTCACCTGAGATCAGGGTGGCCTTTAGACCCTCGATAGGGGTAAAGCCCCCGCTCTCGTTTATGACAAGCGTCTTTACCGATGATTCCCTGCCGGGTTCGAAGGTTATTTTCCCAAAGTCCAGTTCGCTTAAAGACAGGGTCATTTCTGGATAGGGTATTTTATATCTTGCGTCTGTGATTTCTTTTTTTATCGGGCTGCTGGATGTTACCTCGGGTTTTACAGTGTATTGCCCGGGTTTTAGTGACTTTGACGGCACGCTGACGTTTACTTTTATGGGCGCGGTCTTAGTTGCACCGAGGAATCCGATTTCTCCGTCATAAGAGAGTGCAATCGGGCCTTTCGTGCTGAGGGTGACTGTGACATTGTCGGCAGAGTCGTAGCCCATGACTTCTGATACGGTCAGGACGTGCGTGCTCGTGGAATTCGCTTTAAGATTTCCCCAGTCCTCCTGGCCCCAGGTCACGTTTATGGTGGCAGGTGGGTAGGTTATCTCGACATATATGGTTATATCGGTCTCTTTGACATTTGTCCCTTTGATGTTAAGTGTGCCTGGGTACTCCCCTTCCTCCATCGAAGATGAGGCCTTGAAGGTCACCGTTATGTCCTCACAGTTAGGCTCGGGGTCACCAGGAGGTACTGTGAAAGATTTTTTCTCAGGTGTTGCTGAAATACCCTCGATATCTACGGACATGTCGAGCTCGGAAACAGAGATGTATTGTTCTGGCTTGTCTGTTTCATTGTTGTAATTGCAGAACTTCACCGTCCTTTCAATCGGAAACTCCGTTGTCTTACCTTTTGGTGCGTTAAAAATAAAATCAACATACACTTGATTATTATCCATTAAGGGAGTGACATCGGTATAAATTGCAGAGATGACTCCCGGTACCGCCAGAAGGACGACCGTTATTGTTACGAGTGCCAGTACTCTACTATTCATTCCCGCTCACCTCGACAAGCTCGTTTCCCAGGTTGTAATCGTAGGTATCCCTGTACCATGCCTTCAGCCTGTGGATGAGGTAGATGAATATCGCGCAAAAGATGATTGTAATAACAATGAAATAAATTGCAAGCTGTCTTTTCAGGACATTCATCCTGTCAGTAATTTTGGCAATATTCTCATCAGTTGAAGTAATCTTGGCGTTTTCGTGATGGTATGTGTAATAGACCCTGGCCTCACCAAGATTAATTGTGGCAGCCCTCATCAACACATACGCTCTAACTTTTGAAAAGAAACCATCTTTTCCTGCAAGTGAAACCGCAGTCCTGTAATCGGATTCTGCTGCCTGGAAAAGCGCGTCTGCCTTTGCCATGTCATCTGTATACTGTTTTTCCAGTACCTCCCACTTTATCCTGTTACTGGCAGCATCAAGAGACTCACCTGCGGCATCGTAGGCAAGATACGCCTGTTTATACTGCATTATCCTCTCACCTGTAACATCGGTATTCTCCGCCTCTCTTGCGTGGGTCTCACCAAGTACGAGCAGGAAATCCCTGATTGCCATGTGTGCAGAATTTACAATATCCTCGGCCTCAACCCCGAAATCACCTGCCTTTTGTATCTCTTCCAGGGTACTGGCGTCAGTTTTCAATTTCTTGGCAATCTCAACCGCCTTTATATTCTCTTCAGGGATATTTGATTTGGACAGCTCGTAGGCCCGGTCAAAATCCATGATGAAATCTTTCGTACCTTTTGCAAGTGATATTATCTCATCAGGACACGCCGTCCTCTCCCTTCCATAAAGTATCAATAAGATATCCTGCTTCATATCATTTAGCCCGGGGTAATCGTCAAATGACCTGGATGATATGGTCCTTATTTCACCCGCCAGGTCGTTGCACTGCTGTGCGAATAGAGGCGCAGGCAGGGAAAAAAATAATAAGAATATAACTGCAATCCTTATACCCATAAGATAAGAATCTGCACAATAAAATATAAATTCTTTTGGGGGAACATTTTATATATCGTATTATCAAACCTGGTTCACTAATCAAACCGCTCCTCATTCAGCTCCTCACTAAGTTCTGCCGCCCTGATAAATATCTCCCTTATCTCAGCATCACTTGCCCCATCCCTCATAGGCCTCAGCAGATCCAGGATGTACCTGTCATCGTTTATCATGAAAAACTTTATCCTGCCGTCTGCTGTAATTCTCAAAAGCTTGCATCTGAGGCTGCTGCACTCCCGCGGGTCGCGGACAACCTTGCATGTAACAATCTGCGAGTTCCCGATATAGAACACCTTCCTGTCATACTTCTTTGCCCTGGCCTCAACAAAATCTGCTCTTTTTTCCAGGAACCGTTCCACATCCTCAAGCGGATAGAAATGCTTCTCGTAGAACTCCTTGTTCTTATCGGTTTTGACGAGCTCTATGAACTGGATATTTACATTGTTCTCATTTGCAAATGCGATGATATCAGGTATCCCGCCAGCGGTCAGGTCTGTCATGCCTTTTAGCACCAGCGTATTCAGCTCGACCGGTATTCCGTCGCAGGCCGCTTTATTTATGCCTGCGATTACATCATAAAGCCTGTCCTTCCCGGCGATTGACCTGTAAACATCCCTTCTAAGCGAATCCAGGCTGACATTGATCCTGTCGATTTTAAGCCCTGGATGCTGTTCCAGAAAATCTTTTAGAAGGACACCATTGGTAGTAAAAGATAAAACCGCAATCTTATCGATATTCGAGATCTTCTCTATTATCTCTGCAATATCAGCTCTTAGAAGCGGTTCCCCTCCGGTAATCTTTATCTTTCTAACCCCAAGCCCTGTTGTGATCCTGACAACCCTTGCAATTTCGTCAGGAGACATCCTCTCTTTACGGACAGTCTCGTTATATCCTTCTCTGTGGCAGTAAACACAGTCCAGGTTGCATGACGGTGTTACCGAGATCCTGAGACTTCCAATCAGGTCCTTTTTCATCCTTCTTTACTCTTCTTTCTTGACTTTTGACATCCCTTTCAGATCGCGCTCTCTCCCTCAGGTGACATTTGGGTGTGGCGGCAGATATGGCTTATCTCTATCCGTCATCTCCTCAAATTTTACCAGGTGGAAATGTTCTTTTGAAACATCCTTTTTTGGAATGTCCTGACATAGTTTAGAAATCGCCTGGACATCCATATCTACTGCTACTTTCAGCATTGTATCGACCTGGGCATAATCGTGTTCCAGCATCGCCTTTGTTATCGGGCCAACTCCCCTGTAAAAGTCGGCCTCTACCACTCCCTCTCTATACGCCTTTCTGTATTCCTCGTCTTCATAATGGAATTTCTCGGCAATATTGGCTTTGAATTCCATGTTTATGAGGTCGTCACAAAGATATGGAATCCATTCGATCATGTGTTTTGTTATATGTTCCCGCTGTAATTTTAGATATTCAATCGCCATATCTTTATTCCCGGATTTCCAGCACGAAAGTTCTTCCTCCAGTATCCGGAACATGAACTCCATCTCCAGCTTTAAATCATCCGGGGGGTCGTTTCCAAAGCGGACAGCTACCTGGTAGCCTGCCAGTTTATAAAGATCTTTCACTTCCTGGGTACAGTCACCCATAAGCTGTTTTTCGCTCCTGTATATCGACTCATAGCAGGATAACCATGGGAAGAATCCGTCATAGAATATGGTCATATACTCCCTGCTGAAGCTGTCATAGACCTTTTCAAAAGGCATCTGTCCGAACTTCTCGACAAACATTGTAATCAGATCTCTCCCATCTCTGACCCTGGGGTCGTCGAAAAGTGTTTTTAGAGAACTGTCAAGGTTTGTTGAAAAAGAATTATCCAGTATTTCTGCTAAGAACGTCTTTGTGGGTTCTGTGTAACATCTAAATAATTGAAAATAGACCTCTCTCCTACTCTTTAATATCTCCACGTATTCTTCTTCTGTTTTCGGTACCTTTGGACTGTGGGATACATCAGGCTCTATGCCATCAATTAACTCATACCATTCGTCATCGTCTCTGACATTCATCGACCTGACCCAGAAAAGATACCCGTGTTTTTTCTTGAATTTTTTCCATTTTTTTTCAAGGTCAGGGTCCATCCACGATTTGACTTTTGTCGGTTTTCTCTTGGTTTTGGATTTCGCTGTCATAATTTAAAGACCTCTCTACACCATCTACGTACACCATCTACACTAAATAAATGACGTTCTGTAAACGTTCTGTAAATCTCATTAAAATTTGTCTAAAGGCTGTTGGACTGACCAAACTTAAAAACCTTTCTGTTCATGTGATATGTGGAATCTTCTGCATAATCCCATCTGATTGGCAGTGATTTATATGTCTTATATGTCTTGAGAAAAGGGGTCACTGGCTGGTGGTTATAAATCCGTTTGGTTGACAGGAGACCCTTGACCTTTAGAGGCTGTCACATGCTGCGGTTCGCCTGTAGTAACTCTTTTCTACTCACTTATGAGCAATTTCTAATTATGGATGAAAATGAGGCATATCTTCAATTGCTTCAAAGCATTCCTCTAATGAAATTTCATAAAATATTACCAACCATTTCCCAGTGTGGCGAAAGTAGGCTTACATCATTAAAGAATTATTAAGTCCTGTGAAAACGCAATATTTAACGTGTGAATCCAATTCAAAGGGCACAGGTGGCGGTAGTAGAACTTTATGTTCTCCCCCTTTTGTTATTTTTCGTAAGTCTTATATGACTACCTCTTTGTCTTACTTGTCTTACTGTTTCGTATCCTAATTTTATCAACAACTTTATTTAGATATGAGAAACATTTAAATGTATCTAAGATGTAAATATACGATATGGGGACGATAACTGTTAATGTCAGAGATGATGTTGAGAAGCGGTTCAGGGATATTGCCGGCAGGCGGTACTCGAAAAAGAAGGGCTTCCTTGGAAAGGCTATCACAGAGGCTATGGAAAAATGGATAGATGAGATGAGACAGAAGGAGATCGTCAAAAGAGAGCTGAAGGTACTGGAAGAGGGGTTCGACATGGGAAAGCCTCTGTTCAAAAGAAGGGAAGAGCTGTATGAGAGGTGACATTGCCCTCCTGGATACGAACATCCTCGTATATGCGTATGATACTTCTAAGAGAGAGAAACGCGAGGTATGCAAAGACTTTGTTAGAAGGTGCCTGGAGGGTGAAGAGGAATACGCGATATCTATCCAGAATCTATCAGAGTTTTATGTGGTTGTGACAGGTAAGATCGAAAACCCCCTGCCTCCTGAAGTTGCTGAAAAAAGGATAGAAGGGATGATAGAATATGCGGGCTGGGTCAAGATCAAGCCGGACGTCGATACCATATCTCACGCTATAAAAATAAGCAGAAGATATAGAATCCACTACTGGGATGCCCTCCTTGCTGCGACCATGAAGGAGAGCGGGATATCAAAAATATATACAGAAAACACCAGGGACTTCGATAAAGTGCCCTGGCTGGAGGTTATAAATCCGTTTGGTTGACGTCAACCTATCCCCGAAGCTTGTCCAGAACCATGAGCTTCTCGGTCCTTGCAATGGTCTCCCTGACAGTCAAAACCGCATCAGGGTTTGCAGACACGCTCGTAATGCCGTACTCAACCAGTTTCTTCACAACTGACGGGTCAGAACCCGCCTGCCCGCAGATGGAAGTCTCGACCCCTGCCTTTCTGCATATCTTTATAACCCTCTCTATCAGCTTCAAGACTGCCGGATGCTTCTCGGTGAAGTGTTTTGCAACATTTGCATTGTTCCTGTCAAGGGCGAGGGTATATTGTGTGAGGTCGTTTGTCCCGAAACTGATGAAATCAAGCCCCTCTTTAATAAAGTCCTCGATTATCAGGGCACTCGCCGGGGTCTCGACCATTATCCCGAATTTCGCGTCCTCATGCGGTTTTATGCCGACCTCGATTGCAAGTTTTTTAGCCCTCCTGAGTTCCCCTGGATGGTGTACGAGCGGGATCATAATCCCAATGTTCCTGTAATTCTCGTCAATAAGCTTCTTTATGGCCTTAAATTCAGCTCTAAGCAGGTCGGGCTCGTCCAGTCCGCGCCTTATCCCCCGCCATCCCAGCATGGGGTTGTGCTCGTAAGGTTCGTCCTCCCCGCCTTTAAGTGACTTGAATTCATCTGTCGGCGCATCGAGTGTCCTTATATAAACTATCTTATTTGGATGGAATGCACTTACAACTATCTTCAGTTCGTTTGACAGCTGGTCGATGAACCTGTCTTCCTCGCCGGATTTTATGAAGTCCATGGGGTGCCTTCCCATCCCCAGGATGATATGCTCGACCCTGAGCAGGCCGACGCCGTCGGCGATAAGTGCCATCTTCCCTGCTATCCGTTCGTCAGGCACGCTCAGGTTCACCTTAACTTCAGTTGCCGTTATTATCCTGGACGGCGCGGCTGCTACTGCCTTTTCGCTTTCTTCTTTTGTGGTCTTTGTGATACCCTTATATACCACACCCCTTGAACCGTCAACTGTTATTTTCATCCCGTCAGTCAATATCTTTGACCCGTCCTTTGTCCCGACGATACACGGTATGCCAAGTTCCCTTGATACGATGGCTGCATGGCACGTCATGCCGCCTTCGTCTGTTACAATCGCACTTGCCCTCTTCATTGCCGGGACCATGTCCGGGTTGGTCATCGAGGTTACAAGCACGTCTCCTTCCAGGACCTTGTCGAGTTCTTCCACACTAAATAAAAGTTTCACCTCGCCTGAACCGATACCCGGTGCTGCACCAAGCCCCTTTACAAGGACATCCTGCCCGGCCTCCTTTACGGTATCTCCCTCTTTTTCTTCTCCATAAAATACTGTAATCGGTCTTGACTGGAGGAGGAAGATATCATCTCCTTCAACCGCCCATTCGATATCCTGCGGGAAATTGTAATGTTCCTCTACTGATTTCCCAAGTTCTGCAATTATCTTAATCTCCCGGTCAGTCAGTACCTGGGAGTCTGCTTTATCTTCAGGGACATTTATCTTTACTGTTTTCCCGGTCTTTTTGTCACGTACAAACATCAATTCTTTGTGGGCGATTTCCTTATCTACTAAAGACCCGTTATTCTTGCTGATGACATAATGATCAGGGGTCACCGTGCCGGATACCACCCCTTCACCAAGTCCCCAGCCTGCCTCGATTATGAGCTTGTCTTTCTCTCCTGTTGCTGGATGGACTGTAAACATCACGCCTGCTTTTTCTGAATTTACCATCTTCTGGACTATAACTGCAATCAGTACCTTGTCGTGTTCGAATCCCTGCTTTTCCCTGTAGAATATTGCCCGGGGTGTGAAGAGCGATGACCAGCATTTTTGAACACTTTTTATGACCTCTCTTACACCTTTTATATTCAAAAACGTTTCCTGCTGCCCGGCGAAACTTGCACCTGGAAGGTCTTCCGCGGTTGCAGAGCTCCTGACTGATACAAGTTCCTCTTTTTTACCGGCCATCTTAGAGAGCTTTTTGTAGCTCGGGATTATGTGGTCTTCTATCTTTTTTGGCATCTTCGTGTCCATTATAAGTTTTCGAATCTTTTTGGATGAATCTTGGAGTTCTGTCGAGTTGTCTACGTTTGTTTTGGTTAGGATGTCATTTATCTTTTTCCCAATCCCGTTTTCTTTGATAAATTTGCGGTATGCCTCTGCGGTCACTACAAAACCTGGTGGGACTGGGAGTTTTGCGTTTACCATCTCACCGAGATTCGCACCTTTGCCGCCTACAATACTAACGTCGTCTTTCCTTAATTCTTCAAACCATGCAATATCCATTTTTATACCTCATTTAAATCCATTTTAATTCTATCCCAAAAGATGTCCGCAAATCCCTGATCTCATGGCCCGGAGTTTCAGACGAAACTATCCTCCCGCTGATCTGCTGGACATATCTGCTGTATTCGCCCTCGATATTGTACATCGAAAGAGTTTATTGATTGAAGTACAATAAATAATTTTTGTTACGT
>WAQR01000066.1 GCA_015520145.1 Candidatus Hydrothermarchaeota archaeon | reverse complement strand
TGTTCCTTATTACTAAGTCAAATTGATATGATCTCTTTCCAACCCAGACATCTGAAAGGATTTCAAAACCCTCGATTGCTGAAAATAGAGTTGCTGCAAATTTTTCCCATTTTTTTGCATCATTTGAATCCTTTATTTCATCAAATAGTTCCTTCAAATATGGTAAATTTGGATGATACAGCTTACAATCCATATACCGAGGGATGTGAACTTTTGAAGCTTGTAGTTCTGTCAAAATTACATCGGGATAGAAGTCATTAACTTTCTTTTTATTTAATATTTTAATTACTTCTTGTTGAATATTTTGTAAAATCTCTTTTGGGACTTTGAAATATAACAATATTAAATCTTTTGAAGCAGATCCGATTAATTTATCAGACTCTATCTCAGTTCCATGCCTATTTTTTGAAATAATTTCCTCAATAAACGACAGCAAATAGAATTTAAATCCAGATTCTAAGTCACCAAGTTGATGATAATGCCGTCCAATCCAATGCAATATCAATTCTTTTTGAATTCTTTTCTTATTTTCCTGTTGTAATTCTAAACATCGATTGTAAAATGCGGTCATTACATAAATTCCCATTGATGGGTCGATAATATGGAAGAAAGTACCAAAGTTATAAAACAGACACCCCTCTATTCCTTTATATGGATCTATTTCTCCATTTTTCTTTGTTTCTTGGATAAGAATGTCTACTGATTGGATGACTTTGTAGAATTCTAGGGATACATTTTTTTCAGACGTCCATTTATTCAGTAATTTTTCCACATCGTCTATCGATTTAATTTCCATAATAATCCTCCAGATATTTTTGCACGTCATCTCATTTATCTTTATGTTTCCAGTATAAAAAACACCCTGAAAGAAGCAACGGGTTGGGTGAGCGACATAAGGATACTAACCTTTCATGCGGTACTATCTAATGTGTTTTTATGCGGTTATTTTGTTTTTATTGCATATCCCATTCACTTGGTAAACTTCTACCATATTCCACATATTTTTCATTGCAATTCAATACTATTAAATTTTCACGGGTTCTTGTCATTGCAGTGTAAACAAGGGCATCCAGATTTTCCCCGCTCCTCCATTTATCAGGTATTAACAAAATAACATGGACTGCTTCCCATCCCTTAAAACTATGAATGGTACTCATCTTTAAACGACTATCTCCAATCCAAAATGCTTTTTTATGACGATGATATTTACTCTCCATTTCATCTTCAAAAACATGATTCACTTCAATACCCTGTTTTTCAAAATACTCAACCGCCTCCATCCCCATGCTTTTACGTGGTAGAAGGATGACAATATCAGATGGATGACCTTCACCAGATTTTAATTGCGCTGATTTTATTTGTTCATACGCATTTTTGATATGGTCTAACCACTCGTCTCTCTGAATATTTTTCCAGACAAGATGAGGGTTTGGTGGCCTTTCAGAAAGTTTCAATTGCACATATTTTTCAACTTCTACAGATTGGTCAAGTTTAAACATGATGCTAAACCTATTAGCAGCATCACCTATTTTCTTAGGTAAACGACATACTGTTTTTAATTCTCTCCATGGGCCACGAAACTTAACATTTCTCATCTTACCATCTATCCAGCCCAAATCCCGTTCATAGATGTTTTGTTTCTTGTCGCAAACTAAAAACAATTCATCTCTTTCTGTTAAAAATTGACACAAGCAATTATACCATTCCCATTTATAATCCTGACCTTCATCGATCAATATCGCATCAAATTTTAGATATTCTATGTTTTTCCCTCTTTTTGTCGCCGTTTCAAGTGCATATTTAACCCTTCGAGCAATATCTTTAAAATAAGTTTTTTTTGGTGGAGGGACACCCAATTCATTTAAGACATCGTTACAAAATCCATGAAAATAATCAAACCTTATCTTTGACCATTCAAATTCAAATGGTGCCCGTGCAATCATATCTCTAATATAATGACAAAGTGTAATATTGTAAGTAATAACAAGAACATTAAAACCTTGTGAAGCTAACTTCGCAGCTCGATAAGCAACGATCAACGTCTTGCCACTTCCTACAACGCCTCTAAGACGAAAATGGCCAGGTCGAGGTTCTGCATGTTCTTTTTGCTTGGTAGTAAGTTCAAAATCTCGTATTTGTTCTTTAAGATGACGCGGCGGAGCTAACCACCATTTTATTTCTTTAGCCCACTCCTCTCGCATATATTTCCCTTTTGAAATTGCATAGTAGGGCAATATGTCTTCTAAATTAGAATCATGTAAATCATCATATCCGATGATTACTGGGTGGGCAGGATTATTAAAAAACTCTCTTGCATCTTCACCAGACACCTTATGAAAATAAATACCTGTTTTTATGAGTCCAAATGCAAGCTTATTTCTATCAATCTCTTCACCAAGGGGTGGAACAAGTTGCTCAATTATCTTCTTTCTATAATGATCCACTTGTTTTCTCGGATCTTTGATCGGATAAGAACCACTTTTCTCAAATAATCGTTTATCCTTAAAGATGTAAGAATTTAAATCCCAATCCTTTACCTCATAAATCATGACTCCTACTTGTGGATTAAAAACAACTATATCTGGGCGGCTCCCATTTAGATAGGGTTCTACAAAAATCTCCCATTCTTCTGGAAGTGTATCATCTAAAAAGCGAGCAAGTTTCTCTTCTCCTTCTGTTAAGGGATTATGAAAATTTTTTATTTCATCCCACGTAGGATATAGTCGATTCTTCATCTTGATCCTTCACACTTAAAGGTATTTTGTCTAACTCCTTCATTTCAGGCATCAATCATTTCACATTTACCTGTATCCCTATCATCTAAGAAGTATAAATCTCTTACGTTTTTGTCAACACCCACCCCCTTATCTAACCTTTTGTTACTAAAATATTTTATCTTGTTAAGCGATATCTTACCATATACAGTTATTCAATTTTTATAAATTTTGGTGATAACATGAGCGAGGGCACACCCGAGAAGACCAGGGTTCAAAAATCCGACAAAAAGCGGCGGGAGAAAACCGAGAAAAAAAAGAAAGGTATAAAAGAACTAAAAAAAGAACTCAAAGAAAAAGACGTGCAGCTAAACGACTACCTCACAAAGCTTCAATACCTCCAGGCCGAATTCGAAAACTACAAAAAGATGGTAACAAAAGAAAAAGAAAACACAATCAAATTCTCAAACGAAGAACTGATAACAGAACTCATAGACGTTTACGAGAACCTTGAAAGGGCAATCCAAACCGGCAAAAACACCGACGACAAAGACGCCCTCCTCGAAGGAGTAGACATGACCTTCACCCAGCTAAAAACCCTGCTCCAAAAACACGGGCTAAAAGAGATAAAAGCCGTCGGACAAAAATTCGACCCCTACAAACACGAAGTACTCATAAAAGAAGAAAAAAAAGACGTAGAAGAAGACACAATACTCGAAGAATTCCAGAAAGGATACATGCTAAAAGACAAGGTCATCAGATACTCCAAAGTCAAAGTTTCCACGAGGTGATTTAATTGGCAAAAGAAAAAATAATCGGAATCGATCTAGGCACAAGCAACTCTGCAGCAGCAGTAATAATCGGCGGCAAACCCACCATCATCCCCAGCGCAGAAGGTACAACCGCCTACGGGAAGGCATTCCCCTCCTACGTAGCATTCACAAAAGACGGCCAGAGGCTCGTAGGCGAACCCGCAAGAAGGCAGGCGGTCTCCAACCCCGAAGGCACAATCATGGCCGCAAAAAGGAAAATGGGAACAGACCACAAATTCAAAGTCTTCGGCAAAGAATACACTCCCCAGGAAATCTCCGCCTTCATCCTACAAAAAATAAAACAAGATGCCGAAGCCTTCATCGGAGAACCAATCAAAAAAGCCGTCATAACCGTCCCCGCATACTTCAACGACAACCAGCGCCAGGCAACAAAAGACGCAGGCGAAATAGCCGGCCTCGAAGTAGTAAGAATAATCAACGAACCCACCGCAGCAAGTCTTGCCTATGGTCTTGACAAATCAGAAAAAGAACTCAAAATCCTGGTCTACGACTTCGGCGGCGGGACACTCGACGTCACAATAATGGAATTCGGAGACGGCATATTCGAAGTAAAATCCACCTCAGGCGACACCAACCTCGGCGGCACAGACATGGACAACGTAATAATCGACTACATACTAGACGAATTCAAAAAAGACACAGGCATCGACCTTAGAACCGACAACACCGCAATGCAGAGGATAAGAGAAGCCGCAGAAAAAGCAAAAATCGAACTCTCAACCGTCCTAGAAACCGACATAAACCTCCCATTCATCTCAGCAGACTCAAGCGGCCCAAAACACCTGACAATGAAACTCACAAGGGCAAAACTCGAAGAACTTGTAAGGCCAATCGTAGAAAAGACCGAAAACTCAATAAGACAGGCACTTGCAGACGCAGAACTCCAGCCCGCAGACATAAACAACATAATCCTCGTAGGCGGACCCACCAGGATGCCGATAGTACAGGAATTCATAAAAAAAGTAATCGGCAGACCGCCAGAAAGAGGGATAGACCCCATGGAATGCGTGGCATCAGGCGCAGCCATCCAGGCAGGCGTCCTTGCAGGCGAAGTAAAAGACCTCCTCCTCCTCGACGTCACCCCGCTCTCACTTGGAATCGAAACACTTGGAGGAGTCTTCACAAAACTCATCGAACGCAACACCACCATACCCACCAAAAAGAGCCAGGTATTCACAACCGCAGCCGACAACCAGACAACCGTAGACATACACGTCCTCCAGGGAGAAAGACCCATGGCAGGCGACAACGTCTCACTTGGAAGATTCCAGCTCGTAGGGATACCACCTGCACCAAGAGGTGTCCCACAAATCGAAGTCACATTTGACATAGACGCAAACGGTATTTTAAACGTAACAGCAAAAGACACAGGAACAGGGAAAGAACAGAAAATAACAATCACCGCACCGCACAAGCTCTCAAAAGAAGAGATCGAAAAGAAAGTCAAAGAAGCCGAAAAATTCGCAGAAGAAGACAAAAAGAGAAAAGAAGAAATAGAAATAAAAAATGAAGCAGACTCCCTGGTCTACACATCAAAAAAGACCCTCGAAGAACTTGGAGACAAAGTGCCAAAAGACATCAAAGAGAAAGTCGAAACCTCGGTAAACGCCCTGGAAGAAGCAATCAAAAAAGACGACGTCGCCGAAATAAAAAGCAAAGTAGAAGAATTAAGAAAGACAATCCAGGAAGTAGGAGCTGCCGTATACCAGCAGACCCAGCAGGCGCAGCAGCAGGCAGGCGCAGGGTCAGGCGCGGCTGGCGCCAGCGCAGGAACCCAGGGAGGTGCGGGAGGTGGAGGTACAGGCAGCGAAAAAAAAGACGAAAAGGTAGTAGATGCAGACTATGAAGTCGTAGACGACGACAAAAAAGAAAAAGAGAAGTAATATAAAATGGCAGCCAAGAGAGACTATTACGAAATACTGGGTGTGAGCAGAGACGCCTCAAAAGACGCAATCAAAAAGGCCTACAGGAAACTGGCCATGAAATATCATCCAGACAGGAACAAGTCACCAGACGCTGAAGAAAAATTCAAAGAGATATCCGAAGCCTATGGGGTACTCAGTGACGATACCAAGAGGTCCCAATACGACAGGTGGGGACATGCAGGAATAAACGGCAGATACACGCAGGAAGACATATTCAGGAACATAAACTTCGACGACATTTTTGGAGACATGGGTTTCGGATTCGGCGGTTTCGATAGCATATTCGACATGGTCTTTGGAGGGGGTTCGAGGCGAACGAGGGCAGGAAAGACAGGTCCAACAAGGGGTTCTGACCTCAGGGTAGACATCGAGATAACCCTGGAAGATGCCTACAAAGGACTCGAAACAAAGGTCTCTTACAAAAGACAGGAAACATGCACCACATGCAGCGGTTCAGGTGCAAAACCCGGTACAGGTCAAAAGACATGTCCCACATGCAACGGCAGCGGTCAGGTAGGTTACACGAAAAGAACCATGTTCGGCCAGTTCACAAGTGTCACAACCTGTGATAAATGCATGGGCGAGGGCAGGATTATTGAAAACCCATGCCAGAGATGTTATGGAAACGGAGTAATCCAGAAGACAAGAAAACTCACTGTAAAGATCCCTGCAGGAGTCGACAACGGATCGAGGCTGAGGGTGCACGGAGAAGGCGACGCCGGGAAGAAAGGCGGGCAGCCAGGAGACCTCTACGTGGTAATCCACATCAAACCACACAAGATATTCGTAAGAGACGGCACCGATCTATTCTGCGAAGTCCCCATCACCTTCCCGCAGGCCGCACTCGGTGACCAGATCGAAGTCCCAACCCTAAACGGCAGGGCAAAGATGAAGATACCGCCAGGCACCCAGTCAGGCACAGTCTTCAGGCTGAAAGGCAAAGGGATGCCGAGCCTTAGAGGATACGGTAGAGGCGACGAACATGTAAAAATAGTAGTCACAACACCCAAAAAGTTATCAAGGAAGGAGGAGAAGCTGTATAAAGAACTTATGGAACTTAATGGAAAAAAGAAAACAAACCAGAGTTTATTTAGCAGGGTCAGGAGTACCCTGCACTAGGAAACCGGAAACCATGGAGGTGAATTTTAAATGGCAGCACAGATGAGTGGACAGCCAGTATATATCTTACAGGAAGGTGCTCAGAGATTTACTGGAAGAGATGCACGAAGAATGAACATTATGGCAGCCAAGGTGATAGCCGAGGCGATAAAGAGCACATTAGGACCACGGGGGATGGACAAGATGCTCCTAGACGGGTCGGGCAATGCCGTGATAACAAACGACGGGGCAGCAATACTAAAAGAGGTAGAGGTAAAACACCCCTCGGCAAAGATGATGGTAGAAGTGGCAAAAACCGTCGAAAAAGAAGCAGGTGACGGGACAACCACCGCAGTAATCCTTGCAGGCGAACTGTTAAAGAGGGCTGAGAACCTCCTTGACCTGGACGTCCATGCTACAGTGATATCAAAAGGATACAGACTGGCAGGAGAAGAGGCACTGAAAATACTCGAAACACAGAGCATACCACTAAAGCCTGACGACACCGAGATCCTCATTAAAATCGCATATACCGCGCTCAATTCCAAGGCACCAGGGATAACTGCCAAAGACCACCTGGCAAAACTCTCCGTTGACGCAGTAAAAATGGTTGGAAAAAAGATTGACGGCAGCATCAAAGTAGATAAAGACGACATAAAGATCCAAAAACAGGTGGGCGAATCCACAAAGGACTCAGAACTAATCAGCGGTGTAGTCATCGACAAAGAAAGGGTGCACAACAGCATGCCGAAAACCGTTGAAAATGCCAGGATATTGTTACTCAACTCTGAACTGAAGATAAAGAAAAGCGAAACCGATGCAAAACTTGACATCACATCACCTGAACAGTTAAAATCGTTTTTGGATGGAGAGGAAGAGACTATAAAACAGATGGTGGAGGACATCAAAAAGACCGGTGCAAACTGCCTGTTCTGCAAAAAGGATATCGATGATACCGCAGGCTATTTCCTGTCGAAAGAAGGTATCCTTGCAGTTAAAAGTATCAGTGAAAAAGACATGAAACTTATTGCAAAGGCCACCGGGGCAAAGGTTACAACCAGTACCGCAGACATATCGAAGGATGACCTTGGAAGACCGTGCAGGGTCGAAGAGAGGAAGGTAGGCACGAACAGTTTCACATTCATAACAGGATGTGAGAATCCAGATGCCGTAACGCTGTTTATCAGAGGCGGAACAGAACACGTTGTAGACGAGGTTGAGAGGTCACTTGACGATTCCATCAGTGTTGTAAAAGACGTCATTGAAGAAGGCAGGATAATACCCGGCGGCGGTGCTTCGATGATAGCCCTGTCAAAAGGCATTCAAGATTTTGCAAATAAAGTTAGCGGTAGAGAGCAGCTTGCAGTAATAGAGTTTGCAAAATCAATGGAGGTCATCCCGAAGACCCTGGCAGAGAATGCCGGTCTTGACCCTATAGACGTTATCATAAAACTCCACCTGGAACATGAGAAAGGGAATACCTCCTATGGCATAGACGTCTCCACAGGGAAATCTAAAGACATGTTCGAACTTGGCGTAATAGAACCTCTTAAAGTAAGGACCCAGTC
>WAQR01000065.1 GCA_015520145.1 Candidatus Hydrothermarchaeota archaeon | reverse complement strand
TCCCTGATTCGTTTAAAGAAATCAATATCCTTTGGATTTGAACCCGGCCATCCGCCTTCGATGTAATGGATCCCGAGTCTGTCCAGCTTCTCAGCTATCCTTAACTTGTCTTCAACGGAAAATGAAATATGCTCGGATTGAGAACCGTCTCTTAGGGTGGTATCATAGAGTTTGACATGCATTTTAAAGTTGACGGTGGAATTAACATCACTTTACTTTTCTCTAAATACTACTCTACTTCTATCTGGCAGCCACCCTGCATCACACTATATCTCGATTTTATATCTCGATTTTCCCCTGTTACCCTGTTATACCTGTGCCAGGTGACTCAGACCCAGGACCCAGACCCAGAAAAAAATATAAATATAAGTATGGCGGATACACAATGCAGGTGAAATAAATGGAGAGAGATATAAAGAAAGAAAAAAAGATGAGTTACAGGATGGAATGCAAATACAAGGGTGCAGGACTCACGCACTACGTGCTTCAAAGCGAAGATTCCCCTTTCTGATTTTTTAATCTTCTATTAAGTCAGGTGGTGATGCAATACTCCAGAAACTGGTAGTTGATGACAGGGAGTTTAAAATAGACCCTGAAACAAATTTCTGGGGAATCGGAGACCTTGATGAACTGGACAGGTTCCATAATAAGATAAGAAAAGAGCTTCTCCAGGAAATGGACGACCTCCGGTTCAGCACGGACATCATCCTGCTCTATGTAAACCCCACAGATAAGTGCAATGCGGCATGTCCCTACTGCTATCTGCCAGAGGAGATAAAGTCCAGGCAGAAGAGCATGAGCTATGCAGAGCTGAAACAGGTCGTGGAGAAGGCGATTGACTTCTTTGATAAAAAAGGGGCAAAAGGGGTAATAGTTTTTCACGGCAGCGAGCCTTTGATGAACAGGGAGAACATATTCAGGATAATTTCAGAGTACCATGGGAAACTGAATTTCGGGATACAGACAAACGGGCTGCTTCTAACAGAAGAGGATGCAAGGTTCATCATGGAGAATGGTGTCAATATCGGCATATCACTTGACTCTCCAAATGAGGAGACAAACGATTTTTTAAGAGGCAGGGGACACTATAAAAAGGTCATAAAGGCGCTTGACTATTTCAAGGATTATAAAGGGCTGAACGTGGTCACGACGATTACAAAATACAACCTGGGACAGCTTGTGGATATGGTCGGATTCCTTGGTGAGAGAGGGATCAGGGTATGCCTGATGAACCCTGTAAGAGGGACGCAGAAAGAGTCACTGTCCTTTCGCCCTGACCCGGAGGAACTGGCAGCGAGATTCATAGATGCCGTGGACGCGGCAATCGAACTTACTAAAAGCGGCAGGCGGATGGTCATCGGTGATTTCGCCAATATCCTGCTCGGCATTATTGCACCTGGTGCAAGGGTGTTGATGTGCGATATCTCACCGTGCGGCGGGGGCAGGCGGTTTTTCGCAATAACGGCAGACGGCAAGTCCTATCCCTGCGGCGAATTTATCGGGATGGAGGAGTTTTCTGGCGGCAATATCTTCTCGGACTCTATTGAAGACATCCTTGGGTCTGATGGACTGGAAAAGGTCAGGAAAAGAGTAGTCGAAAAGATTGATGAGTGCGATACCTGTGTGTTGATGAATATCTGCGGTGCGTCATGTCCTGCCGAGATATACTCGACAGAAGGCAGCATGTTCAGGAAGAGCTATTACTGCAAATTCTATAAGAAGGTGATAGAGCACGCATTCAGGGTCATCCTGAGGGGCGATGTCTGGCATGTGATAAGAAGATCTGCGCTAAAAGAGAGGTTTGACATTGAAAATGTTTGATGCAAAACGATTTATCAAAGACGCCCTGGACGAGATCAGAGAGACTGTAGGAGATAACACTGTAATAATCGCCCTGTCCGGTGGGGTGGATAGTGCAGTCGCCGCAACACTTGTCCATGAAGCTGTGGGACACCATCTGGTTGCGGTATTTGTTGACCATGGTTTTATGAGGAAAGGGGAGAGGGAGGAGATAGTCAGGACATTTAGGGATGGGCTTGGGATGAACCTGGCTGTTGTTGATGCGCGGGAGAGGTTTTTTGAGGCATTAAAAGGGGTTAATGACCCTGAACAGAAGAGGAAGATTATCGGGAACCTGTTCATAGAGATATTCGAGGAAGAAGCAAAAAAGACTGGCGCAGAATATCTGGCCCAGGGCACAATCGCCCCGGACTGGATCGAAAGCGACGGCGGGATAAAAAGCCATCACAATGTCGCAGGACTCCCCTCTGGTATGGTATTAAAACTTGTCGAGCCTTTAAGGGATATCTATAAAGATGAGGTCAGGAAGGTTGCAAGGGAGT
>WAQR01000064.1 GCA_015520145.1 Candidatus Hydrothermarchaeota archaeon | reverse complement strand
GAATCTGATCAGCCCCCTGCCAATCCATGCCCTAACGATAGGCCTTGCACCTGGGATCTGTCAAGCCCTTTATGAACCCCGCCACCCATCCCTTCCGAAGGTCGATGCGATGAGGCTCGGAGAATCTTTCCTGTCACACCAAACATTCTGGACCACTCACCCGTGCTGAAATCATACCACATGGCAACATCGTCAACATAGGACCATCCCCCCGCTGGCCCCCGATGCCACGGCACCCAGAACCAGTTCCTCACAGGGTCATAGAAAGGGTGCGCCATGATATCCACAAGCGTATCGGGGCCGGTCAGACGTTGTTGTGTGGTCCACTGCCAGGAGGTATCCGGAGCAGGAGAGGATAGGGAATAGGGAAGGGAGACCGGTTGATCTGAGAAGGATGCGTTGCGGGGGTTGGGGGATCTGACCGGCCAGATGCCCAGAGAGATGGTTTTGTTCTGGAAGAGATAGATGCCGGGTTGCGGGAGGGGTTCCTGGGGGTTTTGTGGGCGGATGACGACGGTGTCGCCGGAATGTGCGGCCTGGAAGGCTTGAAAAAGGGTTTGGAAATGGCCGGGGACGATGTAGAGTTTGGCAGAGGCGGTGAGGGGTGCCAAGAGAAAGAGCAGGGCACCGGAGAGGGTTTGGATCAGGGGGGAAGGCCACCGGAGGGAGCCCCTTCCTGCCCAGACCGTACAGAAATCCGCAATTTCCATGTTACCTCCCCTGCGTCGAATAACCTGTTGTCCCCATTATAAGCCCCTCTGCCATACCTTTGTCAAGTGTGTTTTGGTTTTTGAATGACAAATATGCTCAATACTAATATAGACGAAACATCGTGAATTAACGTCTTCTCTATATCTTTTTTTGATGCTGGTGGTAGACATCTCAAGCAAGAGATAAAATATAGGGAAGCCCTCGCAATGGTCCTCTACGGCTACGTATATGACAAGAACGGCACCCCGGTGATCCGCGTCGGCCGGGTCAAAGACCGGATCGTCTTTGAGTTCCTCGAGGCGTTGCCCGAAGAGCACCGCCGGTATTTCTTGAGGGTGCAGAAGCGTGCGACACGGTATTACCGGAACATTGCCAAAGAGGACGAACGCCAGAGCGATGAACTCACGTTAGCAGACTGGTCCGTCAAGGACTACGTGGGTGCAGCGTGCATAGGGGAAGTCTTGGGCTACCACGGCAGGAAGAAGATCCAGGGCAACTACTTCTGGCCCCTTCTGATAGATGACATCGTGTTTCCAGAGGTGGATCCCGAAGAACGGGCGTAAAGGAACGGCCTCGGTTCCTGAAAAATAAAACGTCCAGCCCAGGCCACCCGCCTGGTGGAGATCCCCATAGGTTACGGGGGGGGCCCACCTATGGGGGTATCCTTAAGATACGTCCTATGGGTGTCGTCGTCAAGTTCTGGCGATTTAATCTGGAAATCACGACGATAACATAGAAAACTTCTTCTTAAAATATACGAGAGAATCCGAGAATGGGCACCATAAAAGAATGGCCACCATGCCTTTCGCATCTAATTTCAACAGTCCTCTCGTATCCATTTTTCAACTGTTTTGATTGTCCTTTTATTGTATCCTTCGTAATTCGAATGCCCATCAAGAGGATTTAACCACCAATCTTTATGCGTTATTACCCATGTTTTAAAGTCAATGAATTTCAACAATGTTTCTTCCTTTTTGAAATGTTCGAGAGCGATTTCAAGAAGGTTGAAGATCATTTCACAATATTGATCATATTGCAAATATTTCCATAACTTATCTTCATCTACCTTTTCTCCATCGTTATATTCTTTAACAAATTGATTCCAACCATTGATCAACTCATCGTCTTCGACATAAGGATATTCAAATGCAATCTGTTGTATTTTAAATAACCTCTCTTCGATGAGTTTTCTTGCTTCGTACCTTCTGTTTATGATAAAAAAGATGACACTAATTATTGTGGGGATAATAGGGGATGCTATCGTTGCTATCACGAGCGCAATCGTTTGTGGGTCCAATCGCATTGTTTACATGATATACATGATAGAAAATGGTAACTTTTTCCCAAACCGTACGGTTGCCAGATAATCCGGGATTTGTCTTCCTCCAGACCATTCTTTAACCTTCTCTGCCGCTAACTCCCAAGCCATGAGTGCGCTTAATATTTCAAACTCTTTGTTTTGATATGCAACTTCGAGTAGAGCTTGTGAAAAGAGACCGCCTTTTGGGGTATCCGACGCATACATTCCAGGACTGGTTGCGTAAAGAATAATCTCTTGAGGAAGACATTCTTTTATGGCTTCTTCATATTTTCTCCTGTAATCGATAATTGCCGCTTTTTTGAATAAGCGTTCTTCAATCGGCACTTCAACTTCCTCATCCATGCCGGCACAGGTGTCAATGATCAATAGTTCGTAAGGCGCAAGTCCCCTTAATTCATGTTCATATAGCTTATCGTGGCCAATCATGAGCACTCTCTGGTTATACAGCGTGGAGTAGGAACCGTGCCCTGTAAATACAACAAATGCAAAATCTGGTTCCTGGCTCTTGATGTTGTTAACGACTCTTTTAACCTCATGGATGCTTTTATCTAACAAAGTGATAATTTCATCTTCATACCATTGTCCGCCAGTTGTGGAAAGAAGGAAGTTCTTATAACTCTTTACATCTTCCTTAACTCCAGGTAGGTACTCATCTGGAGGCCCCGCTGAGCCAATAATCAATGCAATTCTTTTCATAGCTAACCTCCTTTCAAGCTCTTTTCAAAATCCCAATTCTGCATAACCTTTTCTTTTCTGACAAATGCTTCACCTTATCTCATCCCTCCACAGATTTCATCCCCCTGGTCCCCACCTAAGGAAGGTGGGGACCAGGGGCATCCAAACATCTGGATTTACGGCATCCAGACGACTTTTCGGATCTTGACGACTTCTGGGGTCTTCAGTCTCAGGAAGTACACGCCGGAGGCCAGTCGGTTCCCTCGGTCATCCTCAGGACGCAGGG
>WAQR01000063.1 GCA_015520145.1 Candidatus Hydrothermarchaeota archaeon | reverse complement strand
TGCTAACATGCGTCCGTTTTCTGCGATAGTAGCCTTTGATATCGTCCAGGACACGCTGACCGCATCCCCGATTAAAGGGGTTGCAGATGAGATAACGCTTGCAGGCGAGAGAAGTGAAAAACTGAAGGTGAGATTGAAAAATTCCGATGATAGAGGATATAAAATAACTGCCACACTTTTCATACCCAGGGAACTGAGTGCCACAGAAATAAAAAAAGAACTCGATATACCTGCCCTTGGAGAAGGTATGGTAGAATTTGAAATCAGTTCATTTTCAGCCCTTCCAGGTAGTACCTATCCCGTATTCATTGCGGTAACACATGAGGATGGCGGGCAGGCATATTCAACGTTTGTAACCGGGATGGTTAAAGTAGAAACAGAGTCGGCATTATTTTCGACAGAGAAGATGATGGTGGTTCTGGCAGTACTTCTGATTATCTTTGTTTTGTATCAGGTGCGGGGCAGGAAATGATTGGAGAACGAATAGAAAGCGTGAAGTGGAAAATGGGTCGAAGGATGGACGAAAAAAAAACGGACATCCTGGTGTTTTTTATAATATTTGCATTTCTGCTGAGCTATTTCACCCCTGAGCTGATACTCAAAGATACAACCATTGCAGGGGGGGATACCTCGTCACACTACATCTATGCCGACTACATGAAAAACTACCTCCTGCCCCATGGAAAGGTCTCCGGCTGGTTCCCGGGTGCATATGCAGGGTTTCCTGTATTCCAGTTCTACTTTTTCCCGCCCTTTCTCCTTGCAGCTTTGATGGGATACCTCATCCCCCTCAAAGTCGCGTTTAAGATAGTAACCATCCTTGGAATATTCTCACTTCCAATCACAGCTTTTTTCGCCATGAAGTTTATGAGATTCGGGTTTCCTGCCCCGATAACTGCCGCTGTATTCACACTTCCGTTCCTCTTCATGGAGGCAAACTCGATGTGGGGCGGCAATATCCCGAGTACACTTGCAGGCGAATTCTCGTACAGTATCAGCCTTTCACTTGTGGTCTTGTTTATCGGGCTGCTTTACAGGAATATTGAGGAGAAAAAGGGCTACAATGTGGCGGCACTCCTGCTATCTCTTGTGGTACTCACCCACGTCTATACCGCTCTCTTTGCAGTGCTAAGTTCAAGCTTCTTTCTCCTGACAAGAAACAGAGAAAAGCTGGTTGGTAATGTCAAATCCTTGGCATGGGTATTCCTGGTCTCTTTTTTGCTTGTAGGGTTCTGGGTACTGCCGCTTGTCGGTGGGCTTGCCTATACCACACCCTATGCAGACGCCTGGGAGATTGATGATATAACAGATGTCTTTCCGCAGATTTTCTATCCGTTCTATATCTTTGCAATCCCCGGCATCTACTGGAGTTTGAAGAGGAGAGAGAACGGAATCGAGAGCGGAATATTTTTCATCTGCTATTCGATACTTACTGCCTTTGTCCTCTTTGTACTTGCACCGAAACTCGGGATAGTGAATATCAGGTTTATACCGTTTATCCAGCTCCTTATCCTGCTTATCTCTGCCTATGGATTTGCTGAGCTGGTAAAGGGCCTAAAAGGCAGATGGATGATCCCGCTCATAGTTATAACCGCAACAATAATGTGGGTGAATCACAATGTGACATTTATCCCGGCATGGATAGAATGGAACTACGAGGGTTTTGAAAACAAGCCTCTCTGGGGAGCGTATTCAGATGTGAATGGATTTTTGAAAGGTGATGAAAACGACCCGAGGGTTGTATACGAACATTCTGCACTGCATAATTCTGCCGGTTCTACCAGGGCATTCGAGTCTCTCCCATTATTTTCAGGGCGCTCCACACTCGAAGGGCTTTATATGCAGTCAAGCATAACAGCACCTTTTGTTTTCCTTATTCAGTCTGAGATATCGGAGGTGGGTTCATGTCCATTCAAGCCGTGGCCATGTTCGAGATTTAATTCCACCAGGGCAGCACGGCATCTGGAGATGTTCAATGTACGTGAGGTGATAGCAGTCTCAGGTAAGGTAAAGGCTGCATTGAAAAAGGATAAAAATTACAGGCTGGTAGCCTCGTTCCCGCCTTATGAGATCTACGAGCTTTTGATAAATCGTGACAGGTACGTGGTTGTGCCTGAGTACGAGCCTGTCCTGTTCGAGACCGGGCACTGGAAGGAGGATTCGTATCTGTGGTTTTTGAGATTTGAGGACGTCCCGCTTGTGTTCAATGCCCCTGGTAAGGAGGCGCTCCTGGATAAATGGGATAATAAACTTAAAACGTCTGACCTTGACGATATCCCCCGCGTCCCGCTGACAGGTAACTGTTCGGTTAACTCCACCTTAAGGAACGAGGAGATTATTATCAAGACGGACTGTGTCGGGAAGCCTCATATTGTCAGGGTGTCATATTCACCTGACTGGAAAGTCGAAGGTGCCAGCGGGATATATCTGGTCTCACCCTCGTTCATGCTGATATATCCTGAAAGAGAGGATGTTAGGCTGTATTACGGGCGGACAGTTTTTGACTACCTGGGGCTGATATTCAGTCTTACTGGTGTCTTCCTGCTGCTGTCAAAAGAGAGGCTGAGGCGGAAATTTGACAGGATAATCGATGCGAATTTTAGATATCTTATTGTGATATCTATCTTTGTGGCAGGTGCGGTATTTATGTCACATTCGCTGTCTTCAGAGAAATGGAATAGGGAGGCTTTTATTGCTGAAGTAGGGGTATCCATGGAAAATTATGGCATCTGCGACAGGATTAAGTCCCAGGAGATAAGGGACAGATGCTTCAGGGACGTGGCCGTTGCCACAGGAGATTACAATCTCTGCGATGTCAGGGTCAAATCTCCTAAGATAAAGGACGAGTGCTTCAAGGAGGTGGGTATCAGGACAGATGATTACAACCTCTGTGCCGTGAAGATAGCAGATGAGACGCTAAAGAAGGAGTGTTATGATGCTATTGCAGCGAAGGGGTCTTAAGGGGTCTAACTCAACCTGCACCAACCTGCCACTCTCGTCCAATGCCACGTCCCAATCTTTTACGATTCGATCAAATTACCACAGTTACCTTTTTAAGCAATAAATTATAATAGAATAAATTATATATATTCTGACAGTTGTTAAAACTGATTACCAAAACTCTTTTTTCAGGAGTAGAGGGTTTATGAAAGATACATCTCCACTTATAAACAGAGTAACAGAGTTCCTCGACGGTATAACGTCTGAAGTAATAATAGACCTGAGACTATTAAAGACACAGAAGAGATATTTCGAGACTTTGTATCTGAAACTAAAAGAGAACCTAGAAGAACTAAAAGCATTAAAAGACGAGATGGAGCAGAGGGGTTTTGACTCTCCATATTTTGCCCTTGGGATGAGCCGGTATGGTGCTTCCTATGGAAAGCAGAGCTACAAGAGGGAAGACGTTGAAGATCAGAGGGATGTTGCAAGACACAAAATGTTTTTCAGGACAAATGCCTCTTTTAAAAAGGGAACGTTTGAAAGGACAAAATCAGCCATTGCATGCCATAACATTGCAGTTGGTCATCTTGAGGAATTTGTTTCATTTGATTGTGATTGCGAGAAGAACATCAAGGGAAAAGAGGCAACGAGGATAATCGAGAAAGAGGGTGAATTTGTATGTATGAAGTGCGGGGGAAAGGGCAATCCGAGGTTACGTAAGAACCAGAGCGGGATATTCAGGCTCGAAATCCTTCCATATCTGCCGTTTGGCGGAGAATTTATCCTCGAAATATCGAAATTCACGCCAACAGAAAGGATGGCATACAGAGAACTAATCGAAATCTTAAGGGAAAAGAAGAAAGGGAGGATAAAATCTGCTACAATCTCATTCAAGGCCAGGGAAAATGGAAAATGGGTATCGAAAAAGGAACTGGTCGAAATAGATAAAAAATCAAAGATGGATTATGAAGGAGTACTGAGAGAGAAATACGGCAGGATAGTGGTGGAACATATCCGGTACCACCATGAGAGATCAATACTGGTAAGCGG
>WAQR01000062.1 GCA_015520145.1 Candidatus Hydrothermarchaeota archaeon | reverse complement strand
GTTTGATTTTTCTGATTTTGGTAGGGCGGCAAATCTTGCATTGATATTTGGAGAGGTTGAGAGGGGAGAGGAGTATTTTAGGGTGAGGGGTATGACGATATATAGAAACGGTGAGTTCGAGGTGAATCTTGGCGATGCAGGAGATACGGGCGATGCGGGCGATGCAGGAGACGAGATGGAGAGAGTGAGGATTCTGTTCGGCATCATTGAGCGGGGTAAGAACTGTTTCGGATGCGGGGTATGTATCGGGCAGTGCAAATCCGGGGCGGTTGAGATTCGTGAGGGCAGGGTTTTTATAAACGGCAATTGTATAAGATGTGAGAAATGCCACAGGAGATGCCCGATAGTACGGTACGGGGTGAATAATGCAAGGTTTGTGAGAGTGGAAGATGAGAAGACTCAAGATCCATAAGGTAGATAAGGTAGATGGGAAGAATTCCATGCGTTCGTGGCACAGGATAAAGAATCCTCTAATCGTTTCGTTTAATTTTGCAGTGATCTATCTGTGCCGTTTTTTGCCGTCTTTGAGATTGAAAAATTTCTTTTACAGATTGCTTGGCATGGGTGTGGGGAAGAACGTCTCTGTTGGTCTTATGGCGATGTTTGATATATTCTTTCCAGAGTCTATTGAAATCGGGGAGAATACTGTAATAGGATATAATGTCACGATACTGGCACATGAGTTTTTGGTGGATGGATATAGTACAGGAAAGGTCAGGATTGGTAAGAATGTCATGATCGGGGCAAATTCTACTGTACTGGCAGGTGTCGAGATAGGGGATAATGCGGTTATATCGGCATGTTCGCTTGTTAATAAGGATGTAGAGGCAGGGGCGTTTGTCGGCGGGGTTCCTGTGAAAGCGATACGGAAGGGGAAGATATGAGGCGGTACAGGCTGCTCATTTTGATTGTGATGCTGATAAATCTGCTCGGCACATTTTTCGGTTTTCTGTACTACGGGTATATGTTCGAGATATTCCCGAAGAAGCTGTGGGTTTTTATCCCTGATAGCCCCGGTTCAACGCTCCTGTTTGCGGCAGCCCTTGGTTTTATATTGATTGGGAAAAAGAAGGACATGCTGAGTTTCCTGGCGTCTGTGAGTGTTATGAAGTATGGTTTCTGGTCGATGTTTACAATCCTCTTTTTTCCAGATTATTTCCTCTCTCCGTCAAACAGGGTTTTTTATTATGTGATGTTTTTCCTGCATTTCGGGATGTTGATTGAACCGATTCTCGTTGTCCATACAATCGATTTTAAGAAGAGGTATCTGATTATATCGGCGTTCTGGTTTCTTTTAAATGATTATTTTGATTATGTCGTGGGGGTGAACCCTATTACGACCTATGGGTTCTCTGATATGGATACTGTGGCGGCTGTCTCGGTTGTTTCGACCGGTGTATTTTGTGTTTTTATGTATTATTTAACGACCAAAAGGTCTGCGTTTGAGGGGATTTTTAGGAGGCTGGAGCGGATGTAGGTCGTTACGATATATCAGAGTTAGGCGAGTGGGGCGACATTTCGTGAAAGAAAATGGGGAGAGAAATGCATAAAACGTTACTCAAAAGTTACTCAAAACTTGGCGAAATCTTTTGCAGAATCAAATGAACAGGTTTATATCCGAGTCTATTGCCTCTGAAATAAACGCTGCCGCCCCTACAAAGTCGTCTACCTCATCAATCAGGTCTTCGTTTTTAACGCCCATGACATCCATGGTCATCTGACATGCCAGTAGTTTAACTCCCATCTGCTTTGCATCCTTTATCATCTGCTCAATTGTCGGCACGTTGCCCTTTTTGAACATCTGCTTCATAATCATTGTCCCAATGGCCGTCATGCCGGGAATTGCACCCACTGCGTTTGAGAAGAATTTATCCATCGGGGGTGGCATCGGCATTGCCGGGTTTGCAAGCGGTGCGATCTTCAATTTCTTGTATTTTTTCTTGTTTATGATATCAAGGCCATAGAAGGTAAAAAACAGGGCCACATCTATGCCCATCGCTGCTGCGGTGGTGGCAAGGATAAACGGCGGATATGCCATGTCCAGGGTCCCTTTCGAGCATATAATTGCCAGCTTCTTTTTTCTATCTCCTGGTTTGATCTCTCCGCTTTCCCTGACTCCCTCCATTATACCTCCACCTTTTTGGATATAAAACTTTAATATTCCATCTTCTTCTTCGATTCCAAGCACCTTATTTCCAGTGCGCTTAGCCCACGCAGGGATATCGCTTTTGGAGCCCCTATCAGTTGCGAGTACCTCGAGTACCTGCCCCTCTTTTATGTCTTCAATCGCCTTTTTCGTCTGTAACACCGGCATGGGGCAACATTTCCCCCTGACGTCCAGAGTGTTGTCATATTTGGTCTCGGTCATTATACTTAACCTCCTGTTTCATCCTATTATTTATAG
>WAQR01000061.1 GCA_015520145.1 Candidatus Hydrothermarchaeota archaeon | reverse complement strand
CTCGGACACCCTGATTGTCGTGCTGGGTAATAAGAGCGGCGCTGCCCTGCCAGAGATTTCGCAAACGGTTTCTCCAGACACATATGTGGCGTACCTAGGTGAGGCAGAGCTTCCAGCTGCCTGGCCGGGCTATGATGCTGCCGACTGGATAATTTTCGATGACGGAGTCGACGCGCTTGGCCAAAAGCAAAAGGACGCCCTTTCCAGGTGGCTTGCCTCAGGCGGCTCTGCGCTTGTTTCGACCAGAGAATGTACGTCAAAGGACAACGGCCTGATTGCGGGCATTCTGCCCGTGGAGCTTAATACCACAGTGGAGGTGGATTCACTACCAGTGCTCGAAGAGCTTTACGGGCCTATTGAGGGCAGTGCTCATATCTGCACCTCAACCATAGATCGCGGCAAGGCAGTACTGGCTGCTGCAAACGGGACACCCATCATTGTAAAAGGGAGCTACGGCAGGGGGACAATTGTATTTATGGCATTTGACTACACGTCACAGCCTTTTAAAGAATGGTCTGGCATGAGCGGCCTATTCAAAGACGAACTTACTATGTTTGGCAAAGCGAAGACTGAAGGCGGCATATCCTCTGAGACAGACAGTACGATGTGGGGCGTGCTGAGGGAGCTTCCATCACTCGATATCCCTGAATTCAAATATCTCTTCCTCTTTCTCCTGCTCTACATCGCAGCAGTTGGCCCGCTCAACTACTTTATCCTTATTAAAAGAAGGAAAAGGCCGGACTATGCGTGGTTTACCATCCCCCTCATAATCGCGGTATTCACAGTCGGTGCCTATGGCATTGGATACGGTATAAAGGGAGGAGACCTGATAGTCACAGAGACCGGCGTAATCGAGGGCAGCAGCTCAAGCCCGTATTTGGCGACCTCCACCTACTTCGGCATATTCTCGCCAAGGAAGACCGCCTATGACATCGATATAGCTGCCAGGGGAAAGGTGTACAATCTTCTTCCATCCTACAGGCCGGACTGGGGTCAAACGCGGGGCAGCATGAATCTCCTAATTACAGGTGATACAGGTGGCGGGAGCACCATCAAAGACCTGGACATGTACATGTGGTCATTCAAGAGCTTTGCAGTAAAGACCGTTGAGGCCACAGAGGGTTCCCTGGATGCAGAACTCCGGGTGGAGGGTGGAAACATAACCGGCACTGTGAAAAACAGGTTCTCATATCCAATCACCAATGCGTACATTGCCTACAGGGGTAATGCCCTGTCTCTAGGCACGATAAACCCCGGCAGGGAGGCCGTATTCACGCTGCCGCTGGAAGAATCAAAGGTTTTTGACCTCTCATACCCGATCCCTGACTATGCCAATTCACGGGCAGATGGGATATCTGACCTTGGAAGATACAAGCGTGACGGGCTGCTGAGTCGGATGACCAATATTGTCCTCGAAGAGAGGGGGAAAGCCCCGCTTCTAATAGGGCTTGTGAACTGGACTACAGGGATTGACGTGGCAGATGAGACGCCAGTTAAGGACTCCCAATACATATTCCTCTACCACCTGCCTTTTTTTATGCCCTCAACTGGAAACGTCTCTATCAACTGGGGCACGGCAGAGAAAAGGGTGGCAGAGGCACATTACACTGAAACCCTGCAGGTCAATTCAGACGGTGGTGTTGAAATCGACGAGGGCTCCTACATAGAGGTCATTGAACTCCCTGTGGTGCTTACAGGCAAAGAGAAGGTTGAGGTCAAGAAGGCCTGGCTCAGGATCCCCTCGTCTGCGCCGTTTACTTCCTCACAGATAAACTTCAGCATATTCAACTGGAGGAAACAGGAGTGGGAAGACATCGCCGCCTTTTCCTATCAAGACCAGAGCCCCTCTGCAAGCGTGGAGATGATGGTCCCGCCAAGGCCTTTAGGTGAGAAAACAATAACATTAGATGCGCCAGACGACTACATAATGTTCCCAATGGGCGTTCTCAAAATAAAGGTCGAGGTAGTCCGAGGAAAAGAAGAGGAAACCGCAGCACCCAAACCTCCACGGCCTTCCAGCAGGATATATGTGCCGCCCCCAGACATCAAAGCAGAATTATCCATCACAGGTGATAGCAGTGATTGAGATTGTAGATCTATGCAAAAGCTATGGCAATGTAGATGCCCTTGTGGACCTCAACCTCAAGATAAAAAAAGGCGAGGTTTTCGGCTTTATCGGCCCAAACGGGGCTGGTAAGACCACGACAATAAAGATACTCGCAACCCTAACCGCCCCTTCCTCAGGAGAAGCCTATGTCTCGGGCTACGATGTCACTGAAGAGCCCTACAAAGTGAGGGGACTCCTCGGATACATGCCAGATTTCTTTGGGATGTACGACAGCCTCAAGGTGTGGGAGTATCTGGACTTCTTCGCCGCCTCCTACAGGATGCCACAAGCTGAGAGGAGAGACGCCATAGAAAACGTGTTATCTCTCACCCACCTGGAGGAAAAAGCAGAGAGCTTTGTGGCAGGGCTCAGCAGGGGGATGAGGCAGAGGCTGTGCCTTGCCAAAACACTGCTCCACGACCCAGAGCTCCTGATCCTGGACGAACCTGCCTCAGGCCTTGACCCACGGGCGAGGGTCGAGATAAAAGAGCTGCTAAACGGGCTTAAGGACGCCGGCAAGACGATCTTTGTATCGTCCCACATCCTGCCTGAACTCTCTGACATATGCACCACCTTTGGCATAATAGAGAAGGGAAACCTCCTGTTAAGCGGGTCAAAGGAAAAGATTATGGAAGCTATAAGGGGTGTGAGGAGAATAAAGGCAAAGGTCCTCTCAGACACTAAAAAAGCGGCGTCTCTCATTGAGTCTGAAAAAGGGGTAGGGTCTATTAAAATCGACGGGAAAGAGGTACAATTTGAGTTCAACGGCTCAGACCTGGAGCTTGCCAGGGTGTTTGAGAACCTTGTGACGGCGGGGGTTTTGATAGTGGGATTTAGCGAGATCGAGACCAACCTCGAGGACGTGTTCATGAAGATTACAAGAGGTGAGCTGGCATGAGACTAAAAAACCCTGTGCTTATGAAGGAGCTGAGGGAGTGGATGAGGGGTAAAAGACCCTTTGCCATAATCACCTTCTACCTGCTGCTGTTGACCGGTGTGTTCTTTCTAGCATGGCCGAGGGATTTTGGACACTATCCTGAGGCGAATATGGGAAGACAGATATTCATGGCTGTTCTGGGTGTCTTAATGGTCGCGGTGGTGTTCATCACTCCAGCTATCGCATCAGGTGCCATAGCCCTTGAAAAAGAGCGAAGGACCATTGACCTCCTACAGGTCACGCTCCTTGGCCCAAGCGAAATAATCCTCGGCAAGCTCGTCTCCTCGGTCATGTATCTCCTTTTGATCGTCCTGGCCTCCCTGCCATTTGTAAGCATCGGATTTATTGTGGGCGGTGTTTCACCATCTGAGATTGCAAAAGCCCTGCTGTTACTCATCTCTGTTATGCTCGGCCTCTCCGCCCTCGGTGTATTTGTCTCCCTCATATTCAAGAGGATCTACGTGGCAAACGGAGTCACATATGGCATAGTTGTAATCCTCACGTTTGGCACAGTCATCCTGGATGAGGTTCTGAGAACCACATTCTACCAGCAGGTTCCAGGAGTCTACCTGGAATGGCCCTACCAGATGCTCCTATCCCGCCACCTCAATCCATTCTTTGCTATGACCACCATGTTTCAGTCTATCCCTCCAGGTGAGTTCTCCAGGCTCTTCTGGCTGTTCGGTACAAAGGTTCCGCCCTGGGCAACATTATCATTGATCTATGCCGGCACAGCGGTAGTGCTCATTGCCGTCAGCATAAGATACTTTGACTCCCTTGTGAAAAGAGGGGAATAAAAGGGGCGTAGACTTAGGTACTAAATCTAAGAGTCTGCAAAAGATTTATATATTCCCTAGTTCGATAATTATACTACAGAACACAGCAAACGGAGAAAGTGTATCAGGAGGCGTGTTGAATGAGAAGATTGGTGTATATATGGTTAATGATAGTTCTTAGCAGTGCTGCGGTCAATGCTGCAGAGGTAAAGGTATGGGAAGACGAGCCGGAGGTAACAATTAATATTAATACAAGTTCACCCAGCTACATCTCAAGCGGGGCAGCAGATGAAGCAGAATTAGACGGGTGGCAGATATGGGTTAAACGTACTACATTTCAATCCATATCAGATGAAGATATAATAAGAAAGGATACAGATGCCAGCGGAAGCGCAAGTTTCGATCTTCAATATGGAGATTATTATGTTGGTGCGGTATATTTCGATAAGAGCGGTGACTTTTATGTGCCAACTTATATGGGGATATCCTCGAACGCTGCAGGAGACGGGCTGAACATATTGAACGTGCCTGACAATACCACTGCTGACATAAATAATTTCAGTCAGGCAGGTGCTGTAAGGGGTTATGTGACAGATGCGGACGGTAAGGGGATAAATGGTGCAAAGATAACTGTTGTCAGTGGACCATATACAGTCCCATATCCAGTAACCACAAGGACGTTTGATGGCAAAGACGGATATTATTCTATCTTCCTATCTCCCGGGTCATATACCCTGGAGGTCGAGAAGTCAGGATATGCTACGGCGGGATATGATGTAGCCGTAACACAGGGATATGGCTCAACTGGCAGTGAGTTTACCAATATCACACTGGTATCTTTCACAGCCAATGAATCCAAAAAAATAGACTTTGAGGATGAACTGGGTATCCCGCTCAGTATAACTATAACTACAAAAAGTGATCTCACAGCAGGTATTGTGCCAACAGTTGCAGATGATGCCGAGGACCTCGGTGCTCATGCTTACTCGTTTGGTGATGATAAGGTAATCGGCAAGTATTTCGAGATTGATGTATCCGACAACATAAATTCGACAAGTGGAAATCTGACAAATGTGACCCTGACCATGTATTACAATGAGGCGGATCTTAATGGTGCAGATGAAGACACGCTGAAATTGTACTGGTACTACCCCTCTGGCGGTGAATGGAAACCACTGGTTAAAGGTAAGGACTATAGTCCCCTTGGAGGGCCTGAGGTATTTGACAGTGGTCAGGACGCTTCTGCAAACAAGATATGGGCAACACTTGACCACTTCAGCATATTCGTACTTGTTGGAACAGTAATACCCACTCCAGAAGAGACAGGTGGAGGAGGTGGAGGCGGCTGTGACCACGAGTTAAAGATAGCAGATATCAGGCAGACTGGCGATGCAGTACCTGGTGCAGAGGTCCAGTTCCAGGTAGATATTGAGAATACAGGCACATGTGCTGAAACAGGTGTAAAAACCGCTGTCACCGACCTGCCAGCAGGGTGGACCAGTGACGATGTAACAACCGACGTGGGATACGGCAAAACCGCTTCAGTGACCATACCGGTCAGCATCCCTGAAGACGCGGCAACAGGAACTGTGACCCTGACATTCAGAGTGACACCACAGGATTTCATCAGCACCCTGGAAAAACAGGTCAGCTTTGATGTGGGAGAGGCGCAGCCTGAGGAAGAGGAAGTAAGCCCCGCCCCGACCGAGGAGGAGGAAGGGGAAGGAGTTGAAACCGTCGCGCCTCCGGAAATAGAGACACCCGCACCAGCCCCACCAGTCGAGACCCAGCCGCCTGAAGAAGAACCGGCAAAAGCACCTGGAGAAGAGAAAGGCGGGATATGCGGGCCGACAGTGGTTGTGCTGTTAGCTATGGCCGCACTGGTATTTGCCAGAGGGCGCAGGGCCTGGAAGTGATGTTAAGAGTTGTAAGAGTTGTATTAAAGAATATATTAAAGAATAGATACAGTAAAGGGATAGGTTTAGGTTTTGTAGGTTTGGGGAGGAGGGCTCCTCCTCCCCTCCTCCCCTCTTTTTCTTTTCTTTATCCTATCCTCTCTATTATGTTTAACTAACTAACTCTTAAACCTCATAAAAAGCCCTTTAAGCCTGAACCTGAACCCGCCCTCAAACTTGAGAATCTTAACAGGACAAAGAGAGATGCATATGCCACAGCCCACGCACTGATCGTTTTTTATCTTCTTTCCCTGGACGATATGTGCCATTACATTTATACCCATATGACAGTACTTTGTACAGAGCCCGCACTTGATACACTTCTCTTTATCTCCCGACAACGCAAATCTGCCACGTTTTGAGATAGCTCCTATCCACGCTCCAGCAGGGCAGAAGTACCTGCACCATATCCGCCCGCTCATGAATGGATAGACCGCCATCGAGAATATGCCTGAGATATAGAAGGTTATTATAATACTATACCATCTAGAGAGTTGTCGGTTTTCCAGCCAGACCGCGGTGGTCACGATTATTGCAGCGATGAAAACGATGTACATCGAAATTTCAAGTCTGCGTGACAAGTTGCTTTTTGGTGCCCGATCGCGAAATGGATCTCCGAGGGTCTCGGCTATCGCCCCGCAGCTACATATCCAGCCACAATAGACCCGTCTCCCGTAGTAGTAGGTAACAATCGGGATAAAGATGAATGTGAAAATCGCCGCATATATAAGAACATAATCCGGTCTTGTGGGATAAAGTGAGCTGATATTGAGCGGCCATGGATAGCCCGCTGCCTTACCGAACTCCTTTGGTAAAAGGAAGCGGTGGAGAAGGAAAAATAAAAAGAATTGAAAGAACATGAGAGACGCAGTCCTCAGGCGTATGTACCTGTCCTTTCGTTTGACGATTACATAGACACCCATACCAAGGACTGTCAGGGTATATACCACCGCATACCACAGCCACAGGTTCTTATCATTGATTGTCGCGTATATCGCACCATAGAGGATTATAACCAGTATCATCCAGTGCAGATATTTCCTCCAAAATGGTGTGGTATCCCTGGATTTGGATCTAGGTTGGTTCATATTAGCTTAACCTAACTGCCCTCACCAAAGTCTTCGTATTCCGTTGTAGTTGTCGTACTTATTGTACTTGTAGTCGTGGTCTGGTTGTCAGGTGGACCACCGGTCGTATCTGTCGGTGTTTCTACTGTTGTCGTGGTAGTGCCATCCTCACCGCCTTCACCGCCATTACCACCGATACATCCTACTCCAGCCAATATTAAGACCATTATTGAAAAAGATATCTTTGTACTCAACTTCATTTAAATCACCATCTTTAATCTTTTTGCCGCCATTTCCTATTCTATTAGTAAGGGATAACAAGAGATGATAAAAATAAAAGAAAAAAAGAGAAATCCCCCCTAAAAGAGGGGATTTATTTTAAAGGTTCTCTATCTATCCTATCCGAATGGATACTTTTCCGGGTCTTGACTATTTAATTCTCTCCATTCTGACATCGAACCTGCATAGTCCCTTACCTTGTATCCGAGGTCAT
>WAQR01000060.1 GCA_015520145.1 Candidatus Hydrothermarchaeota archaeon | reverse complement strand
CAGGGCTGGACATAAAATGGTTAAAAGAACTGAACCGATTTGCCCTGCAACCTGACATTACAATCTATCTGGATATCACACCTGAAACTGCATTAAAAAGGATTTCGTCAATAAACTCCCTTAGAACCCAGATGAGAGGAAAAGAACATTTTGAACGGGTAGAGATTCTAAGTAGAGTCAGAGACTTCTATCTCTATCTCATCAAGAGTGAAGGCATGGTCTTAATCGATGCATCTGGCACAATAGAAGACGTCCAGGCAGCTGTTAGAAAGGAAGTGTCAGGACTACTAAAAGTGTCAGGAGTGTCTGGAGAGAAGGGAAAAAGACCTGTACAAAGAGGTCTTAAAGAATATTTTTGAAAAACGTTGAATTGGAATTGAAGAGTATGAAAATCGGTGTTAAGTGATAGATCCTCTCAGGTACTGCTGTCATAGGTACTCGTGTCATAAAAAGATGGCAATAAGACCTGCTCATGTTTTGATATCTTGACAGGATATTTTGAAGTAAGGCAGCCGAGGCACAGCTCATCTTTTTTCAATCCGATCGCCTTTACGAGGTCTTCAATCTGGAGGTACCTTAAAGAATCTGCCCCTATGCTTTCCCTTATCTCCTCAATACTCTTTTCAGAGGCTATTAGCTCTTTATCTGTCGGCATGTCGATGCCAAGCTTACAGAGGGACTTAATCGGCGGGCACCCGACCCTCATATGCACCTCTTTAGCACCTGCCTCTTTCAATATCCTGATAATCCTGCCAGAGGTCGTCCCCCTGACAATACTGTCGTCAAACAGCACGATCCTTCTGCCAGCCACTTCTGACAACATCGGATTGAGCTTCAGCCTTACTGCAAGTTCTCTTGCCTCCTGGTCAGGCAGGATAAACGTCCTCCCGACATACCGGTTTCTGATAAGGCTTTCTTTGTAAGGTACACCTGTCTGTTTCGAATATCCCAGGGCAAACGGTATCGCTGAATCAGGGATTGGAGAAACGAAATCAACTTCCATATCTGCCTTCATATCGTCCAGTTTTCCATGGATCCTGCCTATCTCCTCCCTCACATTGTACACAGAGATCCCGTTTAGTACAGAGTCCGGACGGGAGAAATAGACGTATTCAAACATGCAATATGCCTTTCTATTCCGCTTGATTGGCCTGAAACTTTTTAGCCCGTCTTCATTGATAGTTATTATCTCACCTGGTTTTACATCCCTGTATGAATTGACGTTCAGGACATCGAAAACCACACTTTCTGATGCGATTATGTACGTACTGTCAAAGTTCCCTATAGTAAGCGGCCTTATACCAAGAGGGTCCCTTACTGCAATCAGTTCATTTTCTGTAAGTATAACGAGGGAATAAGAACCTTTAAGCCTCTTCATCACCTCTGCGATTGAGTCGGTTATGTTGTCTGTCTTTACAAATTCCCTTACTATAAGATGTGCTATGACCTCGGTATCGGTTGTCGAGACAAACGCCTGTCCGTCTGCTTCAAGTTTTTTTCTAAGGTCATCTGAGTTTACAAGATTTCCGTTATGTGCGATTGCAAGTGTGCCTTTAGAATGAGTGACAACAAAAGGCTGGGCATTTTCGATTTTTGAATCGCCTGTTGTAGAATACCTCACATGCCCGATACCTATTTTACCGTTTAAAGCTTCAAGTTTTTTCAAGTCAAAAAATTCTGGTACAAGCCCCATCCCTTTCTCGGTATGAAAATATCCGTCAAAAGTGGTTATCCCGCAGGATTCCTGACCCCTGTGCTGCAGGGAGAATAGACCATAAAATATAGAAGAAGATACATCTTTATTCGAATATATGCCGACAACACCACATTCTTCTTTTAACAAGTTTTTATACCTCGCAGAAGAAAGATCAGACACGTGCTCCTTTAACCTTTTTGTTTATCCAGGCATAGTTCCTGAGTTTTTTCGTCCTTCCAAATCCACAGGAAGCACAGTATTTGTTTCTCACATGATATGAATTTTTTCCGCATCTTCTGCATCTGATGTGTAATCGTTTGTTCCTTTTACCAAACGAAGGTGTTCCTTTAGACATTCAGTCACCTCTAAGCCGTGGATTGATTGTTAACAAAGCTAAAGATTTTTAGTTATGGAGAGATAAAGACCACATTATCCCCGCGGATTATAACAAGGCCGAGCCGTCTTACTGGCTTTCCATCTTTTAGTTCATCTGCGTTTTGTAAAACGATATTTATGTGCATATCATATCCTTTTAGAGTTCCCCTGTATTCCCGTCCTCCCTTTAACCCGACAATCACAGGGGATTCCAGTGAATTGTGTAGAACATCTAGTGGTCTTTGTACTGTCATAATCTTACCTCAAGTAGACATAGGATGCTAGGTCAAAAACCTATTTAAATCTGTCGGTAGATTTTTGATTTATGAAGATTAGACGAAGATATTCTGTAAGAAAGGATGTAATACTCAAGATCCGAAGAGATATAGAGAAGAGTTTTGGAGAGGAGTTTGTAGAGATACTGCCGAAAAGATCTAAAGTGGAGATACTTGAGGCAGATGTCGGGGAGGTGATATTGGTTAACGGGAAACAGGCATTTTTCAAGACGGAAACGGGATATTTCCCTACTGTCAGGGGGGCGCAGGAGATAAAGACAGATAAAAGATTTGTAACCGTTGATAGGGGTGCGGTGGGTTTTGTGATAAAGGGTGCGGATATCATGCGTCCCGGGGTTGTGGATTTTGCTGCGGGGATTAAAAAAGGGGATTTTCTGATAATAAATGAGGAGACCCATAAAAAACCTGTTGCAATTGGAAAATCTTTGTGGGATTATGAGGAATTTGTAGTAAAAGAGAAAGGGAAATGCGTGGAAAATATCCTGTATGTCGGGGATAAGATCTGGAGACTTGTACCATAAGATGCCTCATAAGCCATAAGATACCTCGTAAGATACCTCGTAAAGATACCACCTGCACCACAATCAGATAATCTGTACCACAATAATACTTTTCCTGCGCTCTCGCCAAGGTTTTATATATCTTTGTTGTCTAATGATTTAGCGTGATTCAAAATGGAACTTGAGGAGATTGTAAAAAAAATCGCAAAAGAATCGGACATGAAAAATGATGAGATAGAAGAGAGGATTAGAGAGAAGCAGAGGGAACTTGGAGGACTTGTAACGTCAGAAGGTGCTGCACATATCATTGCAAACGAGATAGGGATAAACCTGTTTGAAGGCACGCCGAGGGTCAGCGAGTTGAAGATTGAGAATATTATACCCGGGATGTCAAACGTGGATGTCGTTGGAAGGATTGAGAGGATATTTCCTTTGCGGGAATTTGAAAAAAAGGATGGAAGCAAAGGAAAGGTGGCAAGTCTCATTTTAAGGGATGATACAGGTACTATCAGAGCGGTATTCTGGGGAAAGGACACTAAGTCCATAGAGGAAGGCAGGATAAAAAAGGGGGATATCCTAAGGCTTAGAGGTGGATACACCAAGGAGAGCATTAACGGTGAGCCAGAGGTTCACGTGGGCACGAGGACCAGGATAATCCCGAATCCCGGTGATATATCCAGGGACGAATTCCCAATCCAGGAGAACGGCTGGAAAAAGACGATTTCAGAGCTGGGTAGTGAGATGACACGTGTGGATGTACTTTGTAAGGTTTTGAGGATATACGAGGTCAGGGAGTTCGATAGGAAAGATGGTTCCAGGGGCAGAGTTGTAAATTTGGTAGTTGCAGATGGGACCGGCAGGACAAGGCTGGTGCTCTGGGACGACGATGTCAGTCTTGTGGAAGACGGCAGGCTCAGGGAAGGAGATGTCATCCAGATACAAAACGGCTATATCAAGATGAATCTCGATTCTCCTGAGATAAATCTTGGAAGATACGGGAAGGTAATATTAAACCCGGAAGGAGGGGAGGATCTGGAAGTCTTTGAGGAGGATTTTGAGTATGTGAGAAAGAGGGTGGCAGAACTGAAAAATAAAGACAGGGCAGAGATAAGAGGCATCCTTGTAGATATCTTTGATATAAGAGTGTTTAGTAGGAAAGACGGACGGAAAGGTATGGTGGTAAACGGGGTATTTGATGACGGAACATCGAGTATTGGGGCGGTTTTCTATGACAAAGTAGCAGAGAGTCTGACAAATATACCGCTTGAGAGGCTGCTTGAAGAGGATGTTAATGAGGAGTGGAATGAGAGGAGGAGAGAGATTGTCGGGAAGGAGATTATTTTAAAAGCGGTTGTAAGATACAGTGATTTTTCTGGGAAAGATGAGCTTATAGTAAATGGTGTCGATTTAAGACCTGATCCCAAAAAAGAGGCCCGGTCACTGTTAGAAGAGGCAAGGGCACAGGTAAGATAAAGGAGGCTGGAGAAAGATGGAACTTGATGAGTTACCCGGGGTTGGTGAAACTACCGCAGAGAAATTGAGAAACGCAGGTTTTAAGACAATAGAATCTCTTGCAGTTGCAAATGCAGGTGAGCTTAAGGAGATATCCGGGATGGGAGAAAGTGCTGCATTAAAGGTCATCAATGCTGCAAGGAATTCTATGAAGATGGGGTTCGTGACAGGTATCGAGGTCCTGGAAAAGAGAAAAACGATGAGGAAGATCACAACAGGCAGCGGGAAACTGGATGAATTGCTGGGTGGTGGAATTGAGACGCAGGCCATTTCAGAATTTTTTGGCGAGTTCGGGTCTGGGAAGACCCAGATAGGTCACCAGCTGGCAGTTAATATCCAGCTCGATGAGGAGAGGGGCGGTCTCTCAAAATCTGCCATATACATAGATACCGAGAATACCTTCAGGCCAGAGAGGATTATCCAGATGGCAGAAGGTGCGGGACTGGATCCTGACCGTGTCCTGGAGAACATAATAGTTGCAAGGGCATATAACAGCGATCACCAGATGCTGATGGCAGAGAAGGCAGAGGAGATAATAAAGGAGAAGAATGTAGGTCTAATTGTTGTGGATTCGCTGACCTCACAGTTCAGGTCAGATTATACCGGCAGGGGAATGCTTGCAGATAGACAGCAAAAATTGAATCGGCACATGCACGGACTTCAGAAGCTCTCGGATATCTATAATCTTGCAGTGATTGTAACGAACCAGGTGATGATGAGACCTGATTTCTTCTTTGGAGACCCCACCGCACCGATTGGCGGTCATATCGTAGGCCACTCATCTACATTCAGGATATATTTGAGGAAGTCCAAAGGAGGGAAAAGGGTCGGCAGATTGATAGATTCTCCAAACCTGCCAGAAGGTGAGGCAATCTTCTCGATTGTAAAGGAAGGGATAAGGGATTAAGTTCAAAAAAGTAGCAGTCGGCGGCACATTCGACTCCCTGCACGAAGGTCACAAAGCCCTGATAGGCAAGGCGTTTGAGATTGGAGAATTCGTGGTCATCGGGATCACGTCAGATGCGATGAAAAAGGGTGCAGCCCCATATAAAAAAAGAAAAAAGGCAGTCGAAGATTTTCTAAAGTCGAAGAAGAACTTTTGCATAGTGGAACTCAAAGACCCTCACGGCCCTGCAGCGACTGACCATGATTTTGATGCCATTGTGGTCTCTGATGAGACAAAAGAGAGAGCGTGTGAGATAAACAGAAAGAGGGAGAAGATGGGCATGACAGCACTTGAGATCATCTCCATCCCGATTGTAGTGGATGAAAAAGGGATACCGCTCTCATCTTCAAGGATTAAAAGAGGCGAGGTGTAGTATCTAATCCCTATCCCTTATGCTGTTAAAGAAATAGATATTACCAAAAACCAGTCCGCATCCTGCAACCACCCGCCCGCCGCTCCTGGATATATCCACATCCCAGACATTGACACCTGTTGGATACTTCCAGAGCAACTCCCCTTCTCTGTTATAAAAATAGACCATCCCGCTCAAAGTACCCGCAGTTACAAACTCTCCATCCTCACAAACCGCCACCCCATAAACGCGACTTAGGGTCTCATTTTTCCATACAATCTTTTTATCCTCAACTAAATACACATCCCCCTGGTTTGAACCTGCAACAACATATCTCCCACAAGGCGATACACCAACAGTGTATAACATATCATTGATACTGAACTCCTCCCTTTCAGGAATCGCTCCACTATTCTCAATAACGCAGATATCACCTGTATCTGTACATGCAACAACCCTTCTCCCATCCTCAGTAATCCCGACATCCGAGCAAATGCCCCTGACCTGATGCTTCCAGACTATATCTCCAGCCTTATTTATAAGGATGACCTGGGAATCCCTTGTACCAACGACAGTGAACTCACCGTTAGAGGACAGCGCGATACAGGTCACACCACTTTCCAGGAAATCACGTTCCCATATCGACTTTACAATATTTTCCGAATCATATAATTTAACCTTCCCATCCTTCAGGCAGACGCTTATATAATTTCCATCAGGTGAAACATCGATATCTGTAATACGGACACCTGTATCAATCTTCTTTCTGAGCTCACCACTTGAATCTAAAAGGTACACTTTTCCATTTTCAGACCCCCCGACAATGAACTCTCCTGTGCTGGACACGCGCGCCCCTCTTATTGCCCGCCCTGTCTTGTATTTCCACAAAAGCTCTACCTTCTCCTTGCTAAGTCTCCTTGATTTTTCCTGCCTAAGCTTTTCCTTTTCATAATCCTCCTTAAAGTCCTCCATATCCCTTATAATCTTCCCCCCGCCTTCCTGAAGGGTTTTTGTCTTTACATGTGAACTGATTATCTCTGAAATCGCATCCAGTTTGATATCCTCAATATAACTCAAAAGCCTGAGCATCTTCTCTGGATCCTTCCCAATTATTTCAATATACCTGCGCAGAATCGTGCCCACTTTGTGCCCATCTTTTGTTGTCATGCTCATATACTTTTTTATAATCTCTATAACCTCATGAGAAACTTCCTTTGATGCCTTGTCAAGATCAACTTTTCCTGACTCTTCATAATGTTTCATTGCCTTATCAAACTCTCCCTGGTACTCGAGTGCCAGACCCAGGATATAATAGGCCATGAGATTATTCGGGTCTGTCTCAATCGCCTTTTCATAAGACGAAATCGCCTCCTCACCCGCACCACTTACATCTAAAAGATAGCCTTCTTTTATCTTCTTCTCTGCCTCACCTGCAATAGTAAGCCTTATAAAATTCTCAAGTGACGGAGTCCCTTTCTTGCTCTCCACAAATCTCCTGAACTCCTGCAAGATCCTGGCAGGATCCATGTTCTTGAGATATACGTTCCCGATCTGTTTTGAGAGTATATCACTGAACTCTCTAGATGCCTGAGGGGTAAAAAGTCCGATATCAAGATCCATTGCCTTTTTATAAAACTCCATCGCCTCATCCATCTGACCGTTCTTTTCCAGGGCAAGGCCCAGGACATAATATGGCGTTGGCATGAACGGCGCAAGTTCGATTGCCTTCCTATAATTTTTTATCGCCCCATCAAGATCACCGGATGCCTCACATCTTGCACCTCTCCTAAGATAGTCCTCAGGTCTTTGGATGAGATCTCTTTTGAGATATTTTAGAAATGATATCACACCTTCCCTTCTATTAACCGACTGATTAACTGACTGGCGAAATCTCTCCAGAACACTGACAAAATCACCGCCGGTTAGACGAATACCGCCCATGCGTTTCCCCAGGATATCCACAACATCCCTTGATATATCTTTTGAAACAGCCTTGATGTCGATATCCAAGATCTTCCTGTAACTCCTTGTAGCACCTTTTATATCACCTTTCTTCTCCAGGGCAAGACCCAGAAGAAAATGTGCGATTATATGGTCAGGATAGGTTTCAATAGCCCTCTCGTAGTTCGAGATTGCCCTTTTAATATCGCCATCAGATTCAAAGATATCCCCGTCCTTCAAAAACTCCTCCGCGCGTTTGATTATATCCTTGGCCTTAACCTGTTCTTGAACCTTGTTTAGGAGATCCTCTAGTTCTTCTGTTGATGCTTTGTTGTGTTCATCAATCTCCTTTGCTTTCATAAAGCAGTTAATCGCCCCATCGACATCTCCTGTTTGTTTCAAGACCCTTCCAAGATTTGTATAGGCCTCTGCGTAATCTTTATCAATCTCGATTGCCCGCCTGTAATTATCAATCGCTGCATCATGCTCCCCCAGTTCCTCAAGTACAAACCCGATATTAAAAAATGCAACTGCATAATCGGGCGCAGCCTCAACCGCCTTTGTGTAATACTCCAGGCTCTCAGCCTTGTTTCCCATACTGTACACTACATTGCCAAGGAGTACGAGCGCCTTTTCCATCTTTGGATTGTCCCTTATTACCTTTTCATAAAGCAACTTGGCTCTGGGATAGTCACCTCTTCTATGGTGTTCCAATGCCTTTCTGAAATCTTCATCTATATCGGTCATGTACTATTTCTCTCATCTTCTTCTTTCTTTCATCTTTTATCTCTCATCTCTTATCTCTTATCTCTCATTAGCTCTTTCTCTTCGTTCCTATTTTCAGTATCTCAATAATGTTTTTTATAGATTTCGAATAATTCTCATCCTTCCTTGATATCGGCGATGACGATGCATAGAAATCCTTTGTGAAAGGGATTAGGTGTATTGGAACGTTTAAAAACAGCTCCCGCAATATATTCTGGTCAATCGGGTCGTGATTCCCTGTATTGTTGAAAAGGATGGCTTCAAATCCACGTATCAGGTTCCGCTCGGTCCATTCTCTAAATATATCTGATACCTGAAGGAGACTGCTAATCGACTGGATATTGTAGTTTCCAACACCTATGAGGTGCTCAAATACCTGCCAGACCTTTATTGATGTGATTGTGTATCCCGGCATCGTGTCGATGAAAATTATATCATATTTCTCCCTAAGCTGCTGTACCTTTTCCAGGATCCGCCTGATTATCCTGTCCTCGTCATCCAGGTATCCAGACATATCCCTGGATTTGAATATATAAAGCGGCATTACATCAAACCCCTGCACATTATAAATAAAGTTAATGTTTGCTGGAGACTCCCCTGTTATAATGTTCCAGATACTCCTCTCTTTCTCAAGACCCAAAAGGGCGGTACCACCAGGATTTATAACATCCAGGTCTACATAAAGGGTTTTCATTCTCTGGCTGGCGTTATATGCCATATTAATAAGGGTTGTTGTCAGCCCGACACCAGCTCTTGGAGATACCCCTACATAGACCTCTGACCCGTCTCCTCTTTGAAATATCATTTAATGCACCAGTATACTATACCTACATTATTAACTATCTATTATATTAAGGAAAAAATATATATCTTTCCTTACAATCCTCCTTACAACCCTCCTTACAATCCGATTCTATTCGATTCTATTCGACCCTATTCGATCCTATTCGACTCAGTTACCATTGAGGTATAATATTTCATCCATATATTCGTTCATGCCATTTCATGCCACGAAGAGGAATTTACGAACAAATTCTATTGGTGGGATACCGATAAAGCTGCTTGCAATAAAGCTTGTTACAAGCTCTGCAAATAAAGCAAATAATAAAGTAATGATTAAGGTAAAAAATGCTGTTAACCACGTGGTGGAGAGATATATCCTCAATATATAGACCATCCCTATAATGCTCAGGATAAACCCTAAAATTCCTCCTATAAACGGTATAACAAGGACTATACTAAAAGAAATAATCCACTGTGCTCCAATAGCTGATGCTGCTGCGATCAGTGCCCTGTCCAGGGTCAAATCCCTTATCCCGGTTAAAGTAGCGCCGTAAAATAAAAACAGTGTGAATATCAATACCATCGCCACATATAATTTTATTATACCAACTGCACCCATACCAGATATCGCCACGAGATCCATCATATTTTATCTCCTTTTATAGGAGTTGTATTTCAAAATATTTATATCCTTTGTCCAGATTTTAAGTATTTCATGGAAACTAATGGAATTAATATGGCCAATATTAGTAAGGCCAGTAAAGTTGTGCGTATTAGTAAAAATTGCGTTGGCTGCGGTCACTGTGTCCCTTTTTGCCCCCTGGATGCCATTGCGGTATATGGTATGGCGTCAATTTCTGAAGAGAAATGCACGTCCTGCGGTCGGTGCATTTCCTACTGTCCTAACGATGCGATACGCGAGGTGTATAAATGAGGTGCGGGATTAT
>WAQR01000059.1 GCA_015520145.1 Candidatus Hydrothermarchaeota archaeon | reverse complement strand
GGGGTTATCGGTGAGAGAGGGGAAGAGATAGGTTTCCATTCTATAAGGGCAGGTGATATCGTAGGAGACCATACAGTCCTTTTCGCAGGTGAAGGGGAGCGGGTAGAGATCACGCACAGGGCACACAGCAGGCAGGCATTTGTAAACGGTGCGATAAAGGCAGTAACCTGGCTTTATGAGAACGGGAAGCCCGGCAGGATATACTCTTCATGGGACGTGCTCAAAATATGCTAGCACCTGTTCGATATGAACTTCACCTCAGAGGACGGGATTCTAGTATGAGGGACTTACTATGAAGTATTTAGACAGACCCACAACGCCGATTGAAGTAAAGGACAGGTCTATCAAAAGCCTGACTGACGCAATGAAAGAGACAGGCTTCCAGGGGAGGAAACTCGGTGAGGCAGTGGACATCTGGGCAAGTATGCTGGAAGAAAAAGACATGACAATCTTCATGGGGCTTTCGGGAGCAATGGTACCTGCAGGGATGCGTAAAATCATCTCTTTTTTTATAAAAACCAGGATGATTGACTGCCTTGTAAGCACAGGGGCGAATATATTCCATGACATCCATGAGGCAATGGGTGGAAAGCACTACAAGGGAACGCATAATGCAGATGACCACGATCTATTGAGAAACGGGATAGATAGGATATATGATGTATTTTCGAGTGAAGACAGACTTAGGGAAACAGACAGGTTCATCGCCAGGTTTGCAAAGACCCTTGACGAGAAAACCGAGTATTCCTCAAGGGAGTTCATGTATCTACTCGGTAAAAAGATATCCGAGGACTCCAAGGACTCCAGAGAGGGGAATGGGGAAAGGAACGGAGAGGGGAATGGTGAGCGGGATAAAGATTCGATTGTAATAAGTGCCTATGAAAACAATGTGCCTGTCTTTGTGCCCGCACTCGGGGACAGTTCGATTGGCATTGGCCTGGCACTTGCAAGAAGGGAGGGATGTAATATCCTGGTGAATCAGATAAAAGACGTAGATGAGATCACACGGATTATAGAGCAGTCAGAGAAGACAGGGGTCATTTATATCGGAGGCGGTGTGCCTAAGAATTTTATCCAGCAGACAGAGATAATACTATCCATCCTTGACCAGGACAGGGGAGGACATGACTATGCCATCCAGTTTACAACAGACACGCCCCAGTTTGGAGGGCTTTCAGGCTGCACATTTGAAGAGGGGATATCCTGGGGGAAGATCTCGGCAAGGGCCAGAAAGGTCCAGGTATTTGTTGACTGTACAATCGCCCTGCCGGTTGTATCTCACGCCCTGTTTGAAAAGGCTAAAGGACTTAAAAGAGATGCACCTGTGAGGCACCTGCCCCGTTTTGATACAAATCTGTCAATAGAGGACTAGTAAGAGTAAAAGAGTAATAGAGGATAGTCTTTTCCAGACACCGCTCCAAACGGCTTAAACTTTATATTTAAAATGCGCAGAAAGAATCCCTATGGACATAAAAAGTGACAGGCTAAAGGGTAAAAAGATCGCGTTGTGTGTTACAGGCAGCATTGCTGCGGTTGAGTGCGTGAGGCTTGCAAGGGAACTGAGGCGGCACGGTGCAGATGTCCAGGGTTACATGACAGAGAGCAGCATGGAGATAATGCACCCTGATGCCCTGGAATTTGCAACCACCCGGGATGTCATAACCAGACTTACAGGGAAGCTCGAGCACCTAAGGCAGTTTGACCTGATTCTCATAGCACCTGCAACTGCAAACACGATTAGCAAGATTGCCTGCGGTATCGGGGACACGGTCGTCACTGCCCTGGTTCTGTCCTCAGATGCACAGGTTCTAATAGCCCCTGCAATGCACAGGTCAATGCACAGCAACAGGATCATCCAGGACAATATTAAAAGGCTTAGAGATATGGGGTTCAAATTCATTTGCCCGAAATTCGAGGAAGGGAAGGCAAAGCTTGCAGGGGTCGAGGATATTGTGGATGCCGTGCTTAACGAATTCACAAAAAAAGACCTCCAGGGCATAAATGTACTCGTCACTGCCGGGCCGACCGTTGAGTATATCGATCCTGTGAGGGTCATCACAAACAAGAGTTCTGGAAAGATGGGCATGGCGATTGCAAGAGAGGCAAGATTACAGGGGGCTGAGGTAAAGGTCATTTACGGCCCGGGTACTGAACCTGTTCCAGGAGGCATTGAAACAATCAGGGTCGAGAGTGCGGATGAGATGCTAAAAGCTGTAAAGAAAGATATTGGATGGGCAGACGTATTCATCTCTGCCGCAGCGGTATCAGATTTTTCAGCCCGGGTATCAAAGAGGAAGATAGACTCGAAAAAGCCTGTCAAACTCGAACTCGTCCCGACACCAAAGATATTAAAAGAAATAAAAGGAATAACAGGGTCAGATACAACAAAAATCGGGTTCAAAGCACTTTATAACGTATCAGAAAAGGAATTGACACGATCTGCTTTAAAATTGCTGGAAGAATACGGGCTTGATATGGTCGTTGCAAACGATGTCTCGAAAGGGATTTTCGGTTCTAATACCAGTGAAGTATATATCGTAAAAAAGGACGAGACCATCCATATCCCAAGGAGAAACAAATCAGAGATTGCAAAAGAGATGTTAACCCTGATAAAACAATATATAAATAAAAAGGGCCTATAGTCTAATGGATAGAATTCATGGCTTCGGACCATGAGGTTCGGGTTCGATTCCCGATAGGCCCGTTAGAGAGGGCGGCGGGCTGCCCACCATCAACTCTGTGCCGTGTGTGCCGTAAGCTTACAATAATGTTTGAAAATGCAACGGGTCTGAATATATATGCCTTATATGCCCTTTATCTCTATCCCTTCGTCCATATCATACCCGTATCATACTTTACCCGGAGGTCTTTAATGAAGGTCACACTACTAAAATACACAAAAGGCGGGACAGACCTGATTGCCCATTCTGCAAGGGTGAGTGGCGTCCCGGATACCATACCTGACGACGAGATAGTCAGGATGATCGTGGATAACGATTATTCCAGCGCACTGGAACACATCTCTTTTACT